>SBGQ01000106.1 GCA_006226965.1 bacterium
ATCAGATATCTGATGGCTTTTTTTATGCCCAAAAAATACCCCATTTGAGGTATTGAAGGAGTGTAATCCAAATGCTACCATGTAGAAGCTTCTTTTGAGGGAATTATCATGATTACACTGGTTCAGATTATTGTTTATTTTTTTTGGCTGAATTTTTCAGGAATGCCGGCAACGAATTACGCATCTATCTCAACTGATGAGCCTGCCGTTGTATTTCAAGAGCAAATCGAAAAACCGGGATTTATCTGCACAATTACCAATTAATTAACCGGTAACCCAAACATCGTAATAAATATCTTTTAAGTTAGGATTTGCATGTTTGATGTAATCAACCAACTGTTCTTGAGGTTTTGACTTCAACTCAGCCACTAAATTAATAGCTTCTAAAGAGTCTGTGAGATATTCGTAATACACGATTTCAGTTTTTGAGCCAAAACTTTTTGCTGTTGGGTGGAGTCCGGCTTTGCACTTCCAACTTTCAACCAAAATTTGTTCGCTTATTGCAGCTTCGAATTTAGTTCTGTTAATATCTGCGATGATGTAAACGTATTTGCCTTTTGTCATACTTATGAGTTTTAATTCCACCCTGCACAGAAGACTCTTAATGAAGCCAAATCTTACAGCCATTTTAAATTTTCTTTAACAAATAGAAATCTTATAAAAGGTGATTTGAAGAAATGTATATTCCTGCTTCATTCTTGAGTTTATCCCCATGTTTAAAAAAATATTCTACTATTTCCTTTCGCTGATTATTGTACTTGCCTTAATGATTTACTGGGCAGCAAATCCCTCAAATGGATTGGTGGGTCATACAATTCTCGGTTCGGGTAGTCAACTTGCTAAATCAGGTGACACGCTTCGAATTTTGACCTATAATATTTCTTATGGATATGGAATTGGTTCAGATGGAACGGGTTATAAAAAGAAACCAAAAGAAGCGATAATCGAACGATTGAACAATCTGGCAATGGTTATTTCCGATTTCAAAGTGGATATCGCATTGCTACAAGAAGTTGATTTTGATGCAGACAGAAGCGGAAATGAAGAGCAAGCAAAATATTTGTCCGGAAAAACGGGATTAAGCCATATTACAGAAGCTGTTACGTGGAATGCTCGTTATGTCCCGTTTCCGTATTTGCCTGTTGAAAACCAGTTTGGAAAAACAAAATCGGGCGGAGCTATTATCTCAAAATACCCCCTAGAAATTTTGCATACGGAGATTTTGCACAAACCCGATGCGAATCCATGGTGGTATAATTTGTTTTATTTGAATCGATTTATACAAGTTGTTTCAGTTGATTTGGGAGAAGTTCAGCTTCCGCTGGCGAATATGCATCTTGAAGCGTTCGATATCACAAACAGAGAAGAACAAGCACAAAAATTAGTGGAATTACTTGCTGAATACCCACAAATACAGCTATTCGGCGGTGACATGAATTCATTACCGTCCAATGCTCATCAAGTGAATAATTTTGATGATTCGTACGGCGATGATTACAAAGGTGATAGAACGCAGGAAATCATAAGCGGAATTGTTGGGTATACTGAACCCAAAGGAGATGGCACCGAATCCACGTGGTTTACTTTTCCCGCTTTAAAACTCAATCGTCAGTTAGATTACTTTTATGTAAAAAGCAATGTGGAAGTTATCGGCTACGAAGTATTGCAGGTCGGTGATGTTTCAGACCATTTACCGATACTATTGACTATCAAATTAAATTAGTCTTTTAGCTCGGTACTTCTGAGTTTTCCGTTAGCAAAACTCACAATCCAATACGATTCGCTCTCTGAATTTTCCGGGATTTTGATATAAGTGATGGACTCTCCGGTTATTTTGTCTTTCCCTTCCAAAACCTGAGTTGATGCTACAGGAAATAAGTCTTTAAATTGGTTGAAAGTGGAGCTAAAATTGAAATTCCCCATCGGAGTTGTCCAAACAAAACGCATGGTTCTGAAGTCGATGTATTCCCATTTAATAGTGTTTTCTTGTCGGGAAAAACTGGAATACTGATAATAAAAGTGTTTTTCAGTTGATTTTAAAGTGTCCGGTTTGCCGAGATAATAAATCATCTTATCAGTTGTGGAGCGATAAGTAAGTGAATCATTTAGAAAAACTTCTTTACGCGATAAATATTCCGGTTCAGGCTTTTCAATTACAACAGCAGGCGTTTCAATAACAAGAGCTTGCTCAATTCGAACAGCCTCAGGTTCTTTAACAGGCTCGTTCGGACACGATTTTAATAAAAGCAGCATCAAAAAAATGATGATACAGTAGCTAATAAACCGTTGTAAATCAGATTTCATAAAAAAGAATATTCCCTTAAGTCAACAGGCTTAAATAAACTAAAACCTATCGTTTAATATCCTAATTATTAAATGAAATTAAGATTAGAAAGGCTCAATCTTTAAATGGATTGGCTGTTAGCGATTAATCGAAATCAGATAGTGCTTTGAAAAAGATTCTCCGGCATCAATATCCTGAATAAATTCTTTTTCAGAAATGTCTTTATGGCCGGATTGATGGTCTGCGCAACCAATCCATGGTTCAATGCAAACAAAGTCAGCGCCGGATTTTGCCCAAATTCCGAGGTAGGGGAAATCAGGAAAATCAACTTTTATACTAAATGGACTTTTCGCTGATTTAAGTTGAACAGAACGTGATTCCATTTGCTTAAAAATGAGTGCATCGCTTGAGAATAAATCATACGAAAGCGGAATCTTATTTCCGTAAACCAAAACAGGTTCGGTTTCATCTGTAAATAAACCTTCGGAGTTTATTAGATAGCGATTTAGATGTTCACTTTGCTCAAACTCAATCCAATAATCGGAATAGATTTCATTGGTTGATAAGGGAACTCGAAAGCCAGTGTGCCCGCCCAAAGCAAAAAATATGGGCTTCGTATCAGTATTTTTTACGATGTATTCCTGTTTTAGGCTTTCCCCATTTAAAGAATATTTCATTCTAAACTCAAATTCATAGGGAAATACTGCATGTGTTAAATCAGAGCTTTTTAACAAGAATGTGACTGAATCTTTCGTTTGAACTTCTACTTCAAATTCGGAGATTCGTGCGAATCCATGTCTGTTTAAAGGATAGGTTTTTCCATCGACATGCAAGGTGTTTAGTTTTAGTCCGCCCACAATCGGAAATAATATCGGTGCATGATAAGCCCAAACCGAAGGGTCGGCCTGCCAAATACATTCAGTATGAGATGTTTTTTCTATTAATGAGGAGAGTTCAGCGCCTTTGGTTTTAAAAGCTGCTTTCAGGTAATCGTTTTCAATTGTTATCATACCCGAAATATAAAAAAAGGCTGCCCGATTGGGCAGCCTTGAGTGGATTAGTTTTTCAATCCGGTTGTGTTTACCGGGGCTTTATCATACACCCCTAAGTTTGGTTTTGCTTTGGTTGGATAAAGTTCTTCCAAGGTATCACCATTGTATAAACGTCCGTTTATCATCACCATTGTAATGGTATCGGTATTGCGAATGTTTTCTAATGGATTGGCATTTAGAATTACTAAATCAGCCATTTTACCGACTTCGATTGAGCCAACATCTTTACCAAGTCCGATTTGAGTTGCACCCATGATAGTAGCTGTTTTTAAAGCATCGTGATTGCTCATTCCGCCGCTTGCCATGGACCATAATTCCCAATGGAAACCTAAACCTTGTAATTGCCCGTGTGAACCCACACCAACAGTACCGCCTGCTTCAACCAAGTTCTTCATGTTCTCAGCGTGTTTTTTGAACACATGCTCATCAGGATGGAACCAACCGCCACGGCGACGTGATTTAGAAGCTAATTCTTCATATGGAGTGAAGCGTTTTAACTTTGCATTGTTGTATGGGTCTTCAGTCGCGTAGTAATAGTTTTCAGCCCAAGGACCGCCGTAAGAAACCAATAGAGTTGGGTTTACTGCCATTCCGGCTTCAGAAATGGTACGGAATACATCACTGAATAAAGGATAAATAGGAAGTGCATGCTCATGACCCGGATATCCGTCCAATAATTGAGTCATATTTAATTTGAAATCCAAACCGCCTTCTGTTGTCGGCATGATGTTTTGTTCTTTAGCAGCCTGAATAACCCATTGGCGTTGTTTACGATTACCCACTAGATACATTTTTAAGGTTTTAGTGTGATAGTATTCGCTGTACTGCTTCATAACCTGACGAGTTTGCTCTAAATCTTTCAAGTTGTAGAACCAGAAACCAAGACCCGGGCCTGTGCTGTAAATTCTAGGACCGGCCATTTTACCTGCACGAACCATATCTGAATAGGTAAGTACATCGGTGGAAGAAGTTTGCGGGTCGCGAGTTGTAGTTACTCCATAAGCTAAATTAGCGGTGTACTGCCAATCTTGATTTTTGTGGATTTCCCATGTCGGCCACATGTGAGCGTGCGGATCAACAAAGCCGGGAATAATGGTTTTACCAGTCATATCCATTGGTTTAACAGACGCAGGAGCACCGGTTTTACCTGATGCCGCAACCGCTTTAATGCGATTATTTTCAATCCAAATATCACCTCGCTCAATAACTTCATTTCCTTTCATGGTAATGATGCGTGCATTGGTAAGAAGAACAGAGCTTTTAGGAATGTCTTGTTTGTACATCACCTTAATGCGCATTTCATCAGCTTTAAAAGAAGGCTTCTCTTTTTTCTTCTTGTCTTCTTTTTTAGGCTCTGCTTTTACAGAATCGGTTTTAGCTGAATCCATTTTAGCAGTAGTGTCTTTCGGAGCGTTTTTCTCTGCTTCTTTTGCTAATTTTTCGGCTTTGTCAGCAGCTTTAACGCTGTCATCAAAAGCTTTTGCTTTATCTAAATTGTAAGAGAAGAACGCATTACCAATCGCCCAATGTACGGTTTTAGAATCACCAGACCAGCTTGGAAACTGACCGCCGATTTCAGTGAGTTTGCGGCTTGGAAATTGTGCACTTGATGGGTTTGATACTGAAACGGAAACCAATTGACCGGTTTGTGGAACTGTTACGGTATACACATCATTGTTGATGAGAGCAATAGCTTGATCACCTTCCGGCGCCATGATAATCTCAGATGCAGGTGAAGGTAAATTCACTTCTTTCATGTACATATCTGGGTGTAATATGCGGTGATTGTGATCGAAATTATCGTGCATCTGAGCCATTTCTTCCGGAGTTGTTCCGAAAGTTGTAATACCGGTTACTTTTAAATGCTCTTTTTCATCCGTTCCATCCCAACGAATAGAAACTAAAGTTCCGCCTGAACCATTCATAAAAATACGGTCAGAGTTTTTAACAAAGTGCGGTTTACTTTTGCCGTTTGCTTTAGCAATGAAATTGATATCACCGGCTTTTGCCGCTGAAATCCACGCGATGTCTTCAATAGCACCAAAGATTGCAAAACCACTTGGATCTTGGTTGTACTGTGCTGCTGAACCTTTTAAGAACGCGATTTTATCACCTGTCCAACTCCATGCGGGCTGATAATACAGGCCAGTTTCTTTGGTTAATTGAACTAATTTCGGCTTTTTTTCTTTGGCTTCAACTTTATAAATATGGCCGCCTTCGTTTTCTTTCCAAGTTGCAAAAGCAATCCATTTTCCATCAGGTGACCAAGTTAAATTTGCCTGAGTATAATCCATATCAGTTAAGCGAACAGGCTTTCCGCTCGGTAAATCCTGATAATAGAGGCGGTTTAATGCGGTAAAGGCCAATTTTTTTCCATCAGGAGAAACGATAGCATCGCGGATTTGAGTTGCTACTAACTCTTCGTCGTCTTCAATAGGATAATCGAAAGATACTTTTGGACCTAATTGTAGGTTTACATCTGCTTCAAAAGCAACTTCTGAGATTTTGCCGGATGGCACTTCAATTCTGAAAATTTTGCCGCCAAAAGAAGCGTAAACAGCTTTGTTATCAGGCGTGAAACTCATTGCCGGTAATACACCAAGCGGTGCAATTGATTCTTGCTCATCACGCTGAACAGGATAGGCTAACCATGCTTCTTCTCCGGTTGCCAATGTTCTTAAAACTAAGCCTGTTTTATCTTCGAAGCGAGTTCCGTACACCATGTATTTACCGTCAGGTGAAAAAGTAGGTGTAAAAGCAGAACCGTAACGACTGGTTACTGTTGATGTACTTCCGTCTTCACGGTCATAATATCCAATTTGGAATTGTGGTAATTGGGCATTGTAGTTCCAACCGCTAAATCTGCGAGAGAAATAAATATAACGTCCGTCCGGTGTAACAGCCGGATCGATGGTTTTTAAATTGCTTGGTTTATCAATTAACTGAACACCTCTGCCGCCATCTTTGTGGTACATGAATAGTTTCATGTTACGGCGCCCTTTAGAAGCAACGATATATTTACCATCCGGAGTCCATTCTGCGCTTGGGAAATAGTCATCATCACTTTTGGTGATAGCTGTTTTTTCTTTGGTAGCCAAATCCATAATCCAAACATTGTCCGAACCGCTGCGGTCAGATATATACACAATGGATTTGCCATCCGGGCTAAATCTTGGATGTACATCATAAGCCATTCCGCGAGTTAAGGTATCAGCTTTTCCGCCAGTGATTGGCATGATGTATAAATCGCCCATTAAATCGAAAACGATTTGTTTCCCGTCCGGACTAATATCCAAAGACATCCAAGAACCTTCTTTTGCAGTAAATGCAATAGTTCTTTCAGGTTGAAGCGGCAAGTCTGAATCAAACTTTTTGATTTTAACAGAATCCGTTTTCGTGGAATCCTGCGCTGCCAACGATTGTGAATATAACACTGCTGTTAGTGCTATTAGTAGAAGTTTTCTCATTCAATCCTATCTGTTTGATTTTTAAAGATGTGCGGCAATCTAACTAAAAGGATTTGATTTCACGTAATCGAATGGGACAAAAATTGTAATAAAATTTATTTTTTTCGAATAGTACTTGACAATTTTTTACCGATTTGTTTTCGTTAGTCAAGTAGAGCTTACCCCAAAGTCGATTTCGAAATAACAAGAATTCGAAGCTCTTCGATTAAAAGATGAACCAGATTTAAGAGATGTAACAGCATGAAAAGACTAAGTTTAGATTTGTTTACAAATATTCAGCGAGATATAGAATCCCGACAGTTCCATATTTTAGCAGCACTACAGACAGCCAAACGAGAATTCCAGTTAAATAAATTGTACCCCACATTATCGGAGTTACTGGAAACACGGCGCTTACTCAATACAATAATCCGAGAGATGGGAAAAATGAAAGGTTTGTTGCCTCAATCCATCAAGACCATCAATCTGGATAAAATGGAAATCGAGTTTCAGTTTAGTGATATCCCCAATGAGCATATCGAACAAGTGCGGAATTTAATAGAATGGACTTTACCGCAATTGGAGCAAGTTATTCGAGAAGGTACAACGATTTATGATTTCGTTGAGGAAAAGCTCAGCGTAAAGTCAGTTGGAATTGTGCCGACCTATCAAAACGAAGGATATGTTTTTATTCCTGATATAATAGCACAAGAAATGGCATTATACCGTTTCGAAGTTTCCATTTTTAAGCATTTTGATGATAATTACAGAAGTTTAAAAACCCGACTCATTAAGCGTTTTCAAGAAAAAGGAGTAAAAAAAGATTTTCAAAGTCTGAAACTGGAGCTCATCAAAGAACATACTGATTTACCCAATCCGGCAACTTATGCCATTCAAACAGAATTGGATTTTCCTTTTGATGAAACTATTAAACCCATTGTGAAACGGATGTTAGTACAACTGCTAAAGTAAACTGTAACAATTTGTATTTCTTTGCGATAAGGCGATTCGGTTTTAACTTGATTGAGCAGCTACTTACAATTAAGTTATCCGTTTAATAATCGCTTAGGTTGTCGTTGATTTAAATGGACAGAATTATTCAAAAAAAGAACTGGTATTCGAAAAAATCGATCTGGTTGATAGGGATTGTAATCCTTTTCATATTCATAACTGTTTACGCTTTAGATCATGAGTTCTCTGCTGATATTTCAATTGAGAAAGAAAAACTTACTATTCAAACTGTAAAAGAAACCGAGTTTCAGGAGCTAATAGCCATTACAGGAATTGTTCAACCGCTAAAAACGGTCTATTTAGACGCCATTGAAGGCGGGAACATCAGCAAAGTGTTAAAAGAGTCGGGCAGTCAAGTAGAAAAGGGAGAAGTACTTATTCAGTTGGCAAATTCAAATTTACAACTCGATGTAATGAATCGTGAAGCCCAATTGTACGAGCAAATCAACAATCTTCGGAATACCCGCATTTCGATGGAACAAAATAAATTGAATTTACTGGGCGATTTGGCTGATATTCACTATCAACTTTCCGTACTAAAACCTCAGTTAGATAGAGCAGAAACGCTATTTGAGAAAGGGTTGAGTTCCCGAGAATCGGTTGATGAAATTCGTGAACGTTATGCCTATCAGCTAAAACGTTTAGAGATAACCAAAGCTTCGTATAAAACGGATTCATTATTACGTGTAACTCAGTTTAAACAACTGGAAGCATCGGAAAATCGTTTATGGAGAAGTTTGGAAGCTGTGGGGCAAATCGCAGAAAATTTAACCATTAAAGCACCTGAATCGGGTCAATTTACATTAAATGATGCCAATCTACAGGTTGGGCAAAGTGTAAATCGTGGTGAGCGTTTGGGTCAGGTTGATAATTCATCCGGCTATAAAGTTCGAGCCGAAATTGATGAATATTTTTTACCGCGTGTTAAAGCCGGGCTTTTAGGTAAAGCCGAGTTTAATAATCAGACTTTCGAAGTAATCGTGTCAAAAGTGTATCCCGAAATTCAAAGCGGACGCTTTCAGGTAGAGTTGGAATTTGCTTCAGGGAATGAACCGCAAGGAATTCGACGCGGATTAAGTCTTAGAATTAAATTACATATCAGTGAATCAGAAAAAGCACTTGTTCTACCTAGAGGAGCCTTTTTTCAGACTACAGGCGGAAGTTGGATTTTTAAGATTTCTGATGACAAGACTATTGCAGAACGGACAATCATAAAACTAGGTCGTCAAAATCCGGATTATTTTGAAGTACTTTCCGGATTAAAATCAGGTGATGCAGTAATAACATCAGCATATGATACCTATAAAGATGCCGAGCGGATAGAGATTAAAGAAAGAGGAATACGATGATAGAAATGAAAGCACTAACTAAGGTGTATGCCACAGAAGAAGTGGAAACAACGGCTTTAAACGAAGTAGATCTCACCATTGCGAAAGGTTCATTTACGGCAATTATGGGACCGTCCGGTTGTGGAAAATCTACCTTATTAAACATTATTGGGCTGTTAGATACGCCAAGTTCCGGTAGTTATCAATTTGACGGAACTGAAATAGCCGGAATGTCGGAAAGAGAACGGGCTAAGTTTCGAAAAGGAAACATCGGGTTCATCTTCCAGAGTTTTAATTTGATTGACGAACTCACGGTATATGAAAATATTGAATTGCCCTTGCAGTACATTGGGTTATCAAAGGTAGAGTGTGAAAAGCGTGTGCATGCCGCTTTGGAGAAAGTGCAAATGATGCATCGTAAGAACCATTATCCGCAACAACTATCCGGTGGACAACAACAACGTGTAGCCATTGCTCGTGCTGTTGTTGCGAATCCTTCACTTTTATTAGCTGATGAGCCAACCGGAAATCTTGATTCCGTGCACGGGCAAGAAGTAATGGAATTGTTGACAGAATTGAATAAATCGGGATCAACAATTGTAATGGTTACTCATTCAAACACAGATGCTGCATTTGCCAACAGAATAATCAGATTATTTGATGGCCACATTGTTGAAGAACAATCATTGGCTTAAACGTGAATGGCAAAAAAAAAAGCTCTGACGAAAATCAGAGCTTTTTTTATATCCGAATTTTGATTTAGAAATCTTCAAAATCATCATCCATCGGAATCACTTTAGAAGGATCAATATTTCCAAATGGATTTGAATTAACATTAGAACTTTGTTTTACATTGCTAGAGCTAGTTCCTGCATGTGTTGAGGACTTTGAATGTATACTAGATTTTGCTTTTGTAGGCGAATTTGTTTTTTTTGTTGACTTGCTTTGTGAAGATCCTTCAGATGATTGTGAAGTAATTTCTCCGTTTACTAAGTGAGTCATTTCCTGAACAATTTCAATCAATTGAGTTGCCTCAGCTTTTAAGTTTGCAGCGGCAGAAGAGTTTTCTTCAGCACCGGCAGCATTTTTCTGAGTAACGGCATCAACGTGAACCATTGCACGGTTAATTTGCTCTAAGCCTTGTGATTGCTCAAGAGAAGCGGCAGTAATTTCACTTACCAGTTCATTTACTTTTTGGGTTTTTTGATCAATCTCAACTAAGATTTCACCAACTTGACCGGCAATGTTAACACCACCGTTTGCCGCCTGACGTGAGCGTTCAATAATTGATTCGGTTTCTTTTGCCGCATCAGATGTACGAAGAGCTAAACGACGAACTTCTTCAGCAACTACTGCAAAACCAAGACCTGCTTGACCGGCACGTGCAGCTTCAACCGCAGCGTTTAATGCTAATAAATTAGTTTGGAATGCAATTTCATCAATTGCTTTAATAATTTTTGAGGTCTCGTCAGTAGAGTTTTTCAACTCAACCATAGATTCGTTCATGCGCTGCATAGCGTTATTACCTTTTGTTGCAGCTTTACGAGCTTCTTCTGAAAGTTGATTTGCCTGTTGAGCGCTTTCAGCATTTCGTTTTGTCATAGAAGCTAATTCTTCGAGCGAAGCAGAAGTTTCTTCTAATGATGAGGCTTGCTGAGAAGCACCGTCAGCCATATCCTGACTGGAAGCAGCTACTTGCTCAGATGCATCGCTGATTGAACGTGCGGCATCTTGTAAACGGTTGTTGCTGCGTAAAATCGGTTTGTTAATTGATCCTGCAAACCAGTATCCTAAACCGATATAAATAAATAATGCGATAATGGAAATGAAAATCGTAGTAATGAGAATCTCAGAAGAAGACTCTTTTAATTTTACTTCTGAGTACGAAATTTTGAAAATACCGATGAGCTCTTTACTTCCGTTTTCATCAAAATTTAGTGTTCTGAAAATTGGAGCAGTGAAAACGAGATAATTGTCCTCAAAAGCATAGGTGATTTCGTTTTGAACTTCTGTGATCGTGAGTTTATCGCTACCCGGACCGACAGCATAAATTGGTTGTAGAACCTCATCAAACAAAGCAAAATTATAAACGCCATCATCTAAATGGTCGTTATCGAAATGAGCTAAAGCATCTCGAATGAGTGAACCGTCATCCAAAATTCTTGCTTCAACAGCAGCGGAAAGTTGTTTAGAAATAGCATCAGTAGTATTTCTGGAAGATTCAACTAAGATCATTCTTCCCATTTCAGTTGATTTTGAAGGGAAGTAAATAGCCATAAAAGCTGAAACTAAGATACCTGTCCCAACAAAAATAGCGATAATGCGAGCACGGAGCGAAAAATTCATGTTAGTCTAAAATTAAATTAAGAGACATCAACAGAAGCATGTATTGGCTTAAAGTAGTAAGCAATGAATGAAAATAAAAACGAGAATGAAAAAAAACGATTCAACTTCTAAATTTTTTTAAAATGATAACATCTTTTGGCGGCAAGATGTAGTTGTTTGTTTTTTTGTCAAACTGAGATTTTGAATTAAACACCTTAAAACTGTGTATGGAGTAATTTTTATAGTCTTTAGAACTCAATGTATAATCGGAATCCGCTGAATTATTAATAATAATGATAAACTTGTCATTGTTATTTAGTTCACGTTCATAATAAACAACAGCATTTGAAAGCGCTTTAAAGTTTGAAACGTTACCCAAACTGAGCGTCTGATTACTTTTTCTTAATTGTATAAGTTCTTTTATGAACATTGTCCATAGTGTATCAGAGGATACAGTTTGTGTGTAATCAGACTCAAAAAGTCGTTTTTCATTTAATTGAAACAACTGATTTGTAGAATATACTTCGGAATCAAATTGGAATTCAGGCCACCAAATCGGTTTTCTGTTATCCGGATCGTCGGCGCCAGTCATGAGAAACTCATCGCCATTCCAAATATGAGGAGCTCCAATCCATGTAAATTGATGAATAAGTGCTAATTGAAGATTACGTTTATCTGCCGGAGTTATTGAACCGGAATAATAAAGTTTGTCATCTCTGGGATTTACTTTGTTTTTGTAATGATTTCTATTCGCAAATGATGATGCTAATCGTTCAGAGTCATGAGTTGCCATTGTATTCATCAGATAAGGAGCATAGTCTGATGAAAGATTAACCGAGTCTAAATTAGATACGAACTGATATGCTTGTATAGAATCGGAGTTATTTCCAAAGAATGAACGTGTTTCTCTGAACCATCTGTAATTCATAACAGCATGAAAAATGGAATCGTTTAACCATGGTTTGGGGTCAAACATTTTTTGTGGCCATTTTTCCCACCAAACTTCTCCGATTAAATAGGCCTCAGGATTAATATCTTTAACAAAGGCATTGTAATCAGTCCAAAAGTCAAGAGGAACCATTTCTGCAACATCTAAACGAAATCCATCAATACCATCTGATGTGTCGCCGTCATTATTAGGATCTAGCCAACGTTTTGTAACCGCAAAAATGTGCGCTTTTACATCTTCCGTTAGATTACCTTTTATTGCACCGTGCGATTTACCAGTTGGTCTGTTTATTTTTTTAAACTCGGGTAGTTCTGCTACACCGGCCCATCCTTTGTAATTAAATTCATTTTCGGCTGTTTGAGGATTGTCAAAAGACTCAATTTCGTACCAAGTTGCAAAATTTGAACGCTCCTGTTGTTTTAAAATATCATCCCAAGCCCAAAAGGTGACTCCTGTATGATTCCATGAAAAATCAACAATAACTTTTATTTGATTTTTATGGAGTTCTTGTACCAATTTTAAAAATAAGCTGTCGGCTGTTGTCCATCTCCAAGTTGATGGGTCTGCCGGGTTTTCAGATTGAATTATTTCATTATCCAAATCAGGGTTTGAGCCGAAGTTTCTATCCATGTGACGATAATTTCGGGCATCGTATTTATGTAATGAGGGGGAATCATTAATCGGATTGAAATAAATGGCATTTATACCAAGGTCAATAAAATGCGGTATTTTTTTTAATACACCTTCAAAATCTCCGCCAAACCGCCGCATTTGAACTGTATAATAAAAATCGTGACCGGTTTCTTTCTCCCATGCAGGTTGTTCATACCAATTAGAAGTCCAGTTACTTAACTGCCAATTTTGAGGTTTGTCATGTGGCCAAGAGCCTTGAATATCTATTAATCGCGGGTCGTTTGAGGTATTCCCGTTATAAAAACGTTCAACAAAAACTTGATACCATATCGCTTTCTTTGCCCATTCTGGGCCGTTTGACTGTGCTTGTGCTATCTGAAAGGAACAACATATCCATATAAGAATAGTTCGTATAAAAAATTTCATGGTGATTAATCCTTCAATAAAATATAATATTCGTAGTTCGAGACCGGGAGCGTTGAGTTTAATTGAACTGTGTTACCATTTATCAAATTCTTAAACGATAAGCCGGTGAATTCGGTCGGAATTGATACAGAGAGTGATTTATTTCGAATGTTCGCTATAAATAATAGTGTGTCATTGTTAAATGTCTTGCTAAAAACAACGGCATCATTCGTTGAAAAATCGGTGATAAAATCCGATTTAGATATTTCATAGTCTGAATACACTTTCAATAAACTCTTATATGCACCAATCATAGTTGGGTTTTGAGTCCAATCAATGGGTGATTTTGTAAAAAACGGTGTGGTTGAAGCTCTGCCGACTTCTTGCCCTGAATACAAAAGTGGCACACCACCCATAAAAATGGTAATTGCAGATGCGGTAAGGGCTACATCAACACCTCCGAAAAGTGTGATTGGCGATGCATCCCATGCCGACTCATCATGATTTGTCGTAAATCTGAGTACATGCCTGTTTACTAAAACGGAATTGTATTCGTTTAAATGAGTTTGATACAAACTTGAAGCTGATGAGCCTTTGAATGCGTTTTTTAAGCTGTTGTAATAGTTCCAGCCGTAAATCATAGCAAAACCGGCTTTTAAATGGTCGTCTCTTACACCTTCAGCGAGAAAGATAAATTTTCTATTCGGAATTGATTTTATACGAGAGATTGCAGATTGCCAAAAATCGAACGGAACACCGTCAGCATAATCACATCGAAAGCCGTCAATATTTGCTTCAAGAGCCCAATACATCATGGCATCAATCATCGCGAATCGCATCTCTGCATTGTTAAAGTTTAAATCAGCAACATCAGTCCAGTTTGTTCCTTCCGGATGAATTATTTCTCCGGATGAATTTTGTGTGTACCAAGATGAATTTTCCATCCAAACATTATCCCAGGATGTATGATTAGCTACCCAATCCAGTACAACAGCAACGCCGTTTTCGTGTGCCAAATCCGTTAACTCCCGAAGTTTATCAAGTGATCCGTACTCTGTATCGACTGCTTTAAAGTTTTTAATACAATAGGGAGAGTTAATTGAGTTAACTATTCCGGCTTCATAAATAGGCATCAACCAAATAGTATTAACACCGAGAGCTTTTATTTCATTAAACCGATTAATAACACCCTGTAAATCACCTTCAGTTGAAAAAGCTCTTAAATTAACTTCATAGATAACTAAATCTTTAGTGTCTGGCACTTCAGCAAAAGGCGTTGCGTATTGGGTATAAGAGTCCCCCGGTAAAACTTCTTTTTCAGTTTCTTGTTTATCAGAACAAGTAAGAAGTAGAAAGAGTGCAGATAGCCAGACAAATAAGGTGCGAAGCAAAATCTTCATTAGAAAAACGTTCGTTAAAATTGGAACGTAGTGATTATTGAAAAAAAAGGAAATGCTTACATAGGGTTGTGATAATTTTTGACATTTACCTCTTATACACTTAGAAATGTGCGCCTGTTGTTGTACATCACAGAGCTGTTTTTTTAGTAATAATTTTCTTGTTAAGTGATTTAATATTAAATGTTTGAGTGGTTCGATGGCTATTGTTTTATAGTCAGATAAAAAAAGATGTTAAATGCTTAAATATAGACTTGAAAAATGTAAGCGCTTTCACTATTATAGATTCGGTTGGTAAAAAAATGATTAGAAAAGCGGTACATATTACAGGTTTTCTTTGGCTCGTTTGCGGGTTTGCTTCTTGCAATTACGATACCGGAAGTATGTCTGGCGGCGATGTGTTGGCGTCAATAAATGACAAGTCGATAACTGTTCAGCAGTTTGAGAATGCCTTTAACTACTATCGAAGAAAAAGTGGTTATGCATTGGAGCCCAATTCAAAAACCAAATTGGATGTGTTGAACAATGAATTCAGTAAGTTGGTTCTGGCGCAAGTTGCACAAGATAAAGGCTATGATTTACAGGACGAGATTGTTCATGAGAATAAAATTATTGAAAGACAATATTTACTTGATTTATACCAAAAAGAAGTTGTTGAAAACAGTGTAGCAATTTCAGAAAAAGAGTTGCGCCAATTGTTTGTATATGCAAATACCCGAGTTAAAGCGTCACATCTTTTTGCGCCAACATTAACTGAAGCATTACAATTAAAAGTAAGATTACAAAACGGTGAATCATTTGAAAATTTGGCTAAAGAAGTTTTCAAAACGAGCTATTTAGCAACAAGTGGTGGCGATGTAGGCGAGTTTGGATTTGATGAAATGGATATTGCATTCGAGTTGGCTGCGTTCAATGCAAAGGTAGATTCAGTTGTTGGGCCGGTTAAAACAGCGCAGGGGTATAGTTTAATAAAAGTTACTTCCAAATTTACCAAGCCATTAATCACTGAGAATGAATTTAACGGTATGCGCTCAAACTTGGCCGTGATTGCTAAGCGCAGAGAAACGGAGTTGAAGAAAAGATTTTTACTCGATGCTTTTGTTACAAACTTTCAACCAGATGAAAAAGTGGTGACAAATTTGTGGGAAAAGATTCACGAAGGTCTGCAGAATAATCGGGAAAATGAATATAAAAGAGATGTTATAATGAAAGTCGCGGGTGGTACATCCGGCGACTTTGGTGTTTTTGATGATATCGTTATTAGTGCTGCTGATGTAGTGAATGAATTATATTATTCACCAGAATTGACGCTTGACAGAATTAAAAATAAAGCAGTATTCAGTAATATGATTTTAGGGTTAGCGTACAGGGTTTATCAGCTCAAAAAGGTTGATAATTTAGGTTTAGTGCGTAAAACTGACGTAAATGAGCGAATAAAATATGCTCAAAATATGAATTTGGTGAAGGCATTATTAGCAGACTTAGAGGATGAGATAAACATACCCGATTTTGAAATCTATGCTTATTACGAGGCTAATAAATCGAATTTAGAAAAACCACTGCAAATGGATTTCTTAAAAATTGTAACTGACTCAAAAGAAAAAGCAGTAAAAGCTTTGGAAGAGCTCAATTCAAACAAAAGTAACGAGCTGGCTGTATTGAAGAAGTATACAATAGATAATGAAAGTTTACTCTACAACGGTAGAACCGGACTAAAACCAATTCAAGAATTTGGTACAATCGGGTTAAAGTTAAAACTGTTAAATCCCGGACAAATTTCAAGTGTAATTGATGTAAGCGAAACAGAATATCATGTTTACGTTTGCAAAGAACGTCAGAATTCAAGATTACTTTCAATCGATGAAGCTTGGGGACAAATTGAAAGAACTTTAAAAGAAAAAACACTAGCTCAGGAAAAAACAAAATTGATGGCTGAGTCCTCAAAGTTGCATGATGCTAAAGTTTTTACGGAAAAAATTCAAACACTAGCTCTTAAACTCAATTAAATATGAGTAAAGTAAAACTACTACTTCTCACCATTGGTCTATTGGTAGGTATATCAAGCCAGAGTTTTGCACAAAGCGGTAAAATTACGGGTAAGATTATTGATGCAACAACCGGTGAAACATTACCCGGTGCAAACGTCGTTATTGACGGAACAACACGTGGGGTTCAAACAGACATAGACGGGAATTACTTATTGTTGAACGTGCCTCCCGGTACATACACAATTGTAGTTTCATACATCGGTTATAGTGCACAACGTGTAAACGAGGTAATTGTAAGAACTGATCTGACAACAGAATTAAATTTCAAATTAAAAGAAGAGATTTTTGAAGGTGAAGAGATTGTTGTTCAGGCAGAACGTGCATTGATTATTAAAGATTTAACGAGTTCAGAAGCACGTGTAAGCAGTGAGGAAATTCAAAAACTACCTGTGCAGGAATTACAAGACGTAGTGCAGTTGCAAGCTGGTGTTAACGTTGGTAATGATGGTGCAATTCACATTCGTGGTGGTAGAGCTTCTGAAGTTTCTTATGTAGTTGATGGTATTCGTGTTACAGATAACTACAACAGAAGCCAAGGTTTACGCGTTGAAAATCAAGCAGTACAAGAATTACAAGTAATTTCAGGTACATTTAACGCTGAACATGGTCAGGCTATGTCCGGTATTATTAACGTTGTTACTAAGTCCGGTTCCAATGTATATGATGCTAATGTGAGTATGTGGGGCGGTTCCTATTTAACAGCACATGGAGCAAGATATGACGGTATTCCTAATGCCGTTCAGGAATTTAATCCAATGGATCAATACAATTTAAGTGCGAGTGTATCGGGTCCGATTGTAAAAGATAAACTTACATTTTTTGCTACAGCACGAAAGTTTAGAAATGATGGGTGGTTAAAAGGATACAATGCGTTTTCATATCATGGCGCGTATCGTGATACCGTTCCAATGGGAACAGATTTAAACGCTTACAGAGATTTATATAACCAATCCATAGATTTGTCGAGTTCTTGGATTTCAGTAGATACTATAGGAACAGGAAGTTCACAAAGAATTGTAATCAGAGATTCCGGAAAAAGAGACAGCTCTATTGTAGATGCAAACCCATTTGATACACAAAGTTTTTTAGCGAATTTTCAATACAGCCCGTTTGCAATGTTGAAATTCAACATTATTGGAAGCTATGGTAAAGAACAAGGACGTGGATATGATCACGCTAATCGATTGGTTCCTGGTGGTTCTCCTTCATTTTACAATGAAAATTATTCTGTGAATTTCAAAACGACAATTACACCTAGTAGTTCTACATACATTGTGTTTAACGCTGCTTACAGGGTAAATACAAGTGATAGTTATTTATTTAAAGATCCATACGATCCTAGATTCTTTAATTATCAGAACATTGAGGTTTTTGATATACAAAATCCGGGTCAAGCTTATCAATACAATCAAGTAAACTCTAGTAATAATATTTTTTCTCGGGGAACAGAATCCGTTATTGCAAAAGTTGAATTATCAAGTCAATTGAATAAGCAACACTTTATAAAGGCAGGTGTTGAATATCAGATGGATAATGTTCGTTTTGAGAATATTAACTTGCAACCTTTGGATGCCGGACAAGGAATAGTAATACCAGATTATATTCCAGTTGAATTACAAGATAAAATTGAGCTGGGAATAGCACCGATTAATACCACAAACTATCAGAAATATGATAGAAGTCCATCATACTTGAGTGCTTTTTTACAGGATAAAATTGAATTTGAAAAACTCATAATAAATATTGGTTTTCGTTTCGATTATTTTAACCCAAATACACAAATTGCAGCAGACCCCAAAGATCCGGATATATATAACCCAACTTTAGCATCAAATATTTATAATGATATCAATAGTAATGGTGTATTTGACGCAGGTGATACAGAGGTTACCTTAGAAGACAGACAGGCTTACTGGTGGAAAGATGCTGATGCTAAATATCAAATTAGTCCGCGTTTAGGTATCGCATACCCAATCTCAGAAAAAGGTTTAATTTATTTCTCATACGGCTATTTCTTTCAAATGCCAAGTTATGAGAATCTTTATACAAATAGCCAGATTATACTACCGCAATCTAGTGGAATATTTGGCCTTTTTGGAAATCCAAATCTTAAGCCTGAACGCTCTACACAGTACGAATTGGGTTTAAAGCAAGAAATAGCTGCGGGCACGGCTATTGAGGTTACAGGCTTTTATAAAGATTCCAGAGATTATGTTTCATCAGGTACAATAAATGAAACGTATAACCCGACTGTTAGATACGCCACTTTTATAAATAGAGATTATGCGAGCTCTAAGGGCTTAACTGTTGCTGTAAATCAGGATTTAGGCGGTGCATTGACTTTAGGTGTTGACTATACATACACAACTGTAGAGGGTAGTAATTCTAATCCGGCTGACGAGTTTTCAAGAGCGTTGAGTCAAGGAAACGAGTCCGGTCAATCACTAACAAAATTTATTCGTCCGCTAAATTGGGATAGATCGCATGTATTAAATGGAACATTGTTCTATGCTTCTGATACATGGGGCGGGAATGTTGTCGGAAGATTTTACACAGGTACACCGTATACACCTGGTACTCCATTTACTGTTAGATATGGTCCAACAGCATCTCAAAGAGATTTAACTAATACTGCACGTTTGCCAAATCGTTTGACTTTCGATTTAAATTTGTATAAGAATTTTAAAATTGGGAAAACGGAGATTCGGACGTACGCAAACATCTTCAATTTGCTAGACTCTGAGATAATCAATGCCGTGTACTCTGATTCTGGAATACCATCTACTCCGTTAGTTGTACCATCAACAGCGAATCCGGATTATTTAGAAAATCCGTCATGGTTTGGTGAACCTAGACGAATTCAAATCGGATTTTCTGTATCACTATAATCAAGATTTTCAAAAATAAACTGACTACTATGAAATACTTGTCAATTTTAATATTACAACTGAGCCTATTTGCCGGATATGCAATTGCTCAGACAACTTATGAGCCAAGTGAGTTTCGTTCAAGGTTTCAGGAACGAAAAAAATCAACTATGGATGGGAATCAGCTAAAAGCTACTTACCATAACTACGGTCAAGGGGGGACGGTGGATAAAAGTCTTCCAGATGAGGTTGCTTATGAATTTCCTCGTAATACCGGGCGCCAATATATGTTATTCCAGATGATTTTTGTAGGTGCTGAAGTTCCAAACCAAGCAAATGGTGGAAACCCCTTCCCAATTGTAGATGTAGCTAACTTAAGAGAGAGCAGATCAGGAAGTAGCTGGGCATTAAATCCAATATCTGGATATTCTAATTCATCAACTACGGAACTAGCGAGAAGTGACAGAGGTCCGGGACATCCGCTTGGTAATACTTGGCCTCCATATTGGCCCGATAAGATTCTTGATGGCGGTGATGGTTGGGCAAATGCATGGAACGGTTTTTTTGGTAAAGACCAGTTTAATGCCGATATCGAATTTTTTTACAGATCAGGTGACGACTTATACACGAGATACCTTACTCAATCTTCTACTAATCTTTTATGGAGACCGGATAGTACTGATGCAACTCGAGGTGGTTTAGGTTTCTTGATTGATGCCAGAATTATGGCTTGGACACAAACATTAATAAACTCTACTCATTTTAATATCTATGAGTTGACAAATGACGCTTCTTTTGGGTATGACAAAGTCGCTTTTGGGCTATGGATAGCAGATTTCGTCGGAAATAATGCAAGTAATGACGCCCCACAGTTTGACGAGATTCAGGCAACTGCATATATCACAGATAAAGACAGGGTATTATCAGAACCTATTTTTGACGGACCAATCGGTGAAATGGGGATGAAGTTTTTAGAAACGCCTGGTAATGCAATTGATGGTATTGATAATGATGGTGATTCATATAGATATGACCCAACAAATGCGAACCCTGTCGGCTTAGCCCTTTATTCAACTGATAATTCTGATTTGTATTCTAATTTATTAAGTACAAATGGAGGATTTCATAATCAGAACGCGCTTAGAGACTCAGTCATCCCATATTTTAAGTTGGCAGACTTTCAGAGTACGACATTAACAGCCGGTGACAAAATTGTATTAATTGGTCCGAATGATGAACGAATTGTAGCAGAATATCCAGTAGGCGGCGGAACTGTTATAAGCCAAGGCAGAACAATAGTATTACCAGCTAATGGATTATCTGTTAATGAGGCTTTAGATGTTGTAAATAAAACGCATGCTGATTTAATTGATAACGATTTTGACGGCTTAATTGATGAAAATGAACCAAACCATTTGGAAAAAGTCATAACTAGATCCGCTTTAGATACGATAGGTGTTGAAATGCCAGTCCGTTATATCAATTACAAATATTTTGCAGTTGGAGATACTATTCAAAATGGGTTGATAGTGCCGAATCGTCTAATTCGTGAACGAATGTCAAACGATCCGATTTTCGCTGATTTAGTTAATGATAAGTATGATGGGAGATTTATTAATATATACACAGCCGCTCCAATGATTGATGAAGCAAGAGATGATTATTTTGATAACGATCAAGACTGGAATCCATTAATTGATGACGTAGGCTTGTCAGGTAATGATGAATCACCTTCTGCAGGGTTAGGTGATGGAAAACCGACATCCGGAGCAGGTACTGTACAACCAGGTGAACCTAGCATTGATAAAACCGATGTAAGTGAAAGCGATTTAATTGGAATATCAAGAGTTAATATTTTTGCTGCCGGACAGTTAGATACAGATCAAGATTTAGTGAATTGGAGTAATTATTTAATTCCAGGTGATTTTGTTACAGATATAAATACTGACTCAGACATTTTTGTAAGCTCATCATTATTTCCTTTAAGAAGAGGCCGAACGGAACGGTTTGCATTAGCTATTACTGCTGTACAGACAAAAAGTCAAACTCGATCAAATGATAGAAGAGCTACAAATGATAATTTAGAGCAAGCAACAAAGGCTTATGAATCAGACTATCAATTTGCGACAGCGCCGCTACCTCCGGTTGTAAAAGCCGTTACTGGTGATGGATTTGTTACTCTTTATTGGGAACCGAATTCAGAAGAATCATTTGACAGATACTTGCAAAAAATAACCGGGAATGGTTATGATTTTGAGGGTTACAAAATTTATCGCGCGACTGATAATGCATTCGAAGATGCTTTAAAAATAACAAATGCGTATGGAACACCTCAGTTCCTGCAGCCTTTAATAACCTTTGATAAAGTAGATGGTATAGAAGGGCTGCATCCGGTTTCTGTTCGTGGTGTACAATATGACATGGGATCAGAAAGCGGTCTCCAATATAGCTTTACTGATCGCAATGTGGTAAATGGAAAGCAGTATTATTATGCAGTTGTTGCTTTTGATTTTGGTGCTGAATCTGCTGGTATTGCACCTTCAGAATCTCCGGTTCAAATCAGCCAAAATCCAAATGGTACCATATCTCTAGGACTAAATGTTGTAAGTGTGCGTCCGTCTGATGAGCAAGCAGGCTTTGTTGATCCGGATGCACCGACAGTAACGTTAGTTAGTGGTTCACCAGGAGGTACTGTTGAAGTAACTGTGACAGATCCATATGCATTGAAAGAAAATGCAGTATACAATGTTGTTTTTGAAGATACTTTGATTGCATCAACAATTGTGGGAAGACCAGATACCATTCGTACTAAAAACTTTAGTTTATTAGACGTTTCCGGAACAAGTGTTGATACATTAATTGGAAAGTCCACGGATTTTAACGGAGAATATTTGCCAATTACAGATGGATTTACCTTAAAGCTTTTTAATAAAGAAAATCTTGAGATAAATACTGAGTTGACAAAGTGGAAATCTATTGATGAGACTAAGGCTATTCACCCAACTGATGTAGTAATTCAGAGCAAACCCAAAGTAAATGACTATAATATTATTATTGGTGATGCTGTAGGTTTTGGACAATCTAGTGCAGGTACAGTAGGAGTAACTAACTTACCTTCAATTCCTACAAACTTTAAAGTATATAGTCCATACGAAGGTGTTGAGATTCCATACATTTTCTTAGATAGAAACAAGAATAATAATCCTAGAGATACTGCTGCACAGCCTGATACAACAGACCCTGGTGTATTTAGTTCATATGTGGGAGTGTTAGGTTCTGCTCCAGATGCCATTTATTTATTAGAAACAGTAAATGGAGTTCAAAATGTACAGACTTACAGAATTCAAATGAATGCAGTAAGAACGGAAGGAGTTGTCACTACTAGAAATCCGAAATCAGGTGATACATTGAAAGTTCGAACTATCAAGCCATTCACTGATAACGACATTTTTGAAATTAGAATTAACTCTGCAAATGTTCCAAAAGTAGATAATGAACTTGCAAAGTCAGAATTAGACAATATAAAGGTTGTTCCAAATCCGTATGTGGTTTCTAGTCCATATGAGCCACGGCGAACAGTTAATAATCCCGTACAACAGCGTGAATTACATTTTACACATATACCGCTTCCATCTACTTTAAGAATATTTACAGTAGCTGGTGTAATGATTCGTGAAATTAAACTTGCAGCTGGTGATCCTAGGGTATTTAATGGGACGTATCGGTGGGATATGCTAACCAAGGATAATCTTGAAATATCGTATGGTGTGTACATATATCATATAGATGCGCCCGGTGTTGGAAGTACTACTGGTAAATTTGCGGTAATCAAATAAGGACAAAAACGATGAAAACTATTTTCAAATCACTTTTAATCGTACTTGTCCTGATGTTAGCCGGACAAGAATTGGGTCATACACAATCAATCACAAAAGCCGGTATATCTGCTGGGCAGTTCCTAAGAATTCATGTTGGTGCTCGTGGAAGTGCTATGGGGGGTGCAGTGGCTGGTGATGTGTCTGACTTAACATCTATGTTCTGGAACCCGGCAGGTCTTGCAGATGTTAAAGGTTCTCAGGTACTTATCGAACAAGGAAACATGTACGTCGATTTAACACACAACTTCTTAGCCGCTTCTGCACCAATGGGTAATGGTGTTTTAGGTGTTAGTGTGACAGCCTTAACAATGGGCGATTTTTATGAGACTACTTATGACAATCCCGAGGGAACAGGAAGAATATTTAATGCTTACATGTATTCTGTTGGTCTGAGTTATTCAATGTATTTAATTCCGGACTTTAAAATCGGATTTACAGGTAAATTGGTAAATGAAACCATAAGTTACAGCTCAGCAACAGGTCTTGCATTTGACATTGGTACCATTTATCGTACACCTTTTGATGGAATACGATTTGGTGTTAGCGTTACAAATATTGGTCTGAACAAAATGCAAATGGACGGTGAAGACTTAATCACTACCACTGATTTAGATGACCAAGGTGCAGGGAATTATGAACCGGATTCTAAGTTAGTTACAGACCCATACGATTTACCATTAATGCTTCGTGTAGGTTTTGCATATGATGCTTTCCAAACAGAACAATTTCGGGCTACCTTTACTGTTGATGGTACCGTTCCATCAGATAACGTTCAAAGTGTTAGTATTGGAACTGAGATGGGTTTTTTGAAAGATTTAGTTCAACTTAGAGCTGGCTTACCTTATTTAGGTTTAAAAGATCGAGTTGAACAATTTAGTGCTGGTATAGGAGTCAAATATCCTGTTGGCTCAATGAAAATGCAATTTGGTTATAGTTATCAGGCTTATAACTATTTAAACCCAATTAGCAGAATATCTATTGGAATACAATTTTAAAAAGCGGAAATACCGTTAACAAAAACAACAACAAATAACCAAAGAGGTTAACTATGAAGAAGGTTACTAAACGTAGTTGGTTAGGATTACTTGCACTCGTGCTTGGATTATCTAACATTACTACAGTTAAAGCCCAAGAGCCAGTATGGAGTATAAGTGCTCCTGAAGGCGGATGGTTTATGACCGATGGAACAGCTCGAGGATTAAGTTACAACCCTGCAACGGGACACTTGATTGTCGCTACTCGTACTCCTGGTCTAAATCCTGTTTTAATTGACGCAGCTACAGGAGATTCTGTAGGTGTTCTAGATATGACCGGTGTATCTGGTGGATTAATTCCTTATGTATTTATTCAAGCAACTTCTGATGGGCAATTATTTGCGTCTAACGTTGTTAACTCAGAAGTAGGTGTTCATAAAATCTATCGTTGGGAAAACGAAACAGCTGCCCCAACTGTAATTTATGAAGCCGCTCACGGATCAACACAACGTGTTGGTGATTCATTCAAAGCTTATGGAACAGGTAATAACATCTCTTTACTTGCATCGGGTGGAAGTGCATTAGTTGTGAAAATAGCTTGGGACGGAACTACTGCAACAAAAACAGATTATACTGTAACTAACAATATTGCACGTGGTGGTTTTTCATCAATGGTAAATGACAGTACAGTTTGGGTTACAGGTACAGGTACTGCTCCTACATTGTTTGATTTCAAAAACGGAACTTTAGGAGCTTCTTTAACAACTCCTGATGCGGCTATGTTACCTGCAGCTACATTAAATTCTGCAATGACAAGTGATGCATTTACTTATTTAGGTAAGTCTTACTTGTTTTTAGGCCCTCATTCTGTTGATAAAAAATTCTGGTTAATCAATTTAACTGATAATGAATTAGTAGGTGCCACATCTGCGTTTTCTGCTAATACAAACAGTAACAATAATGGAACTGTTGTTGTTGATAAAGCTAACGGAATGGCTTATGTAATGATGACAAACAACGTTATTAATGCATATAAATTAACTGAGTTCCTTGGTTCTGCTGTATTTAGCGAATACTTTGAATATGAAACAGGAAGTTTATTAACTGCCAATGGTTATGCAGCACATAGTGGTGCTGGTACTAATTCTATTCCAGTTGATGAAACCATGCTCATGTACCCAGGTTATGCAGGAAATTTTGGTAAATCAGCTAAAATTGTAGCTTCAGGTGAAGATGTAAACAAAACTTTTGGAGAAAATTTTAAAACTGGTAAAGTATATATGTCTGCTTTAGTTAATGCGTCTAATGCATCGGAAGCTGGAGAATACTTTTTCCATTTTGTTAACTCACAAGGTACCGGCGCTGAATTTAGAGGTCGTGTTTCATTGAAAAAAAATGCTGAAGGTGCATTAGCATTTGGTATTTCTAAAGCAGCGGGAGCATCAACCTCAACATATACAGATTTTAACTATTCGCTTGATAAGACAAATCTTATCGTATTGGAATATGTACGTGTTGAAGGTGATTTAAATGATATAGTTAACTTATATGTTAACCCAGTTGGATCTGAACTACCTGCAGTACCTACAGTTTCCGCTGCGGATTCTGATGCTGGTGATATTATTGAATTATCAAACTTTGCTATTCGTCAAGGTACTAATAGTCCAGCTTTATTAATTGGTGGTATTCGTGTTGGTACTGATTACGCTTCTGTAGTTGGTAATCCAGAAGAAATCATTGAAAATACTGATGTAATGGTAACATTTACATTGAACTTGTCAACATTAGCAGATACTGCTGTTGCTGGTGATATGGTGTTCATCAATGGTGGTGTTAAAGGTCCAAGAGGCTCTGACACTTTCCTAGATGGTGAAACATTAGGTTGGGATAATAATGCGACAGCAACATTAACAAACGTTGGTGGTGATTACTGGCAGGCAACTTATAAATTACAAAAAGGCGATACACTTCAATATAAATATCGTTTCCAAAATGCTGGTAACACTGTAAATAAAGATGAGCAAGGAATATTAGTACCACAGGCTCAAAACCCAAATGGTTGGGATACACGTTTCCACATTGCTACAAAAGACACTGTTTTAGCAGTTGATTACTGGCAAGTTGAAGAAACTGCAAACGGTATTACTTCTGGAATTCCTTTTGCTACAGACAAAGTTGATACAGTTGCCATTTACTTCCGTGTTAACGTTGGTGCTGCTATTCAAGCAGGAGAATTCAATGTTGAAACAGACTCTGTTGGTGTTCGCGGTACCCCGGAAATTTTTGGAAACCCTGGAGACTGGAGTGCAACAGCATTCTATTTAACTAAAGAAGAAAACGTATCTGGTGAAAACCAAATGTATAGCGGTACTTTATATTTGAATAAAGACTCTGTAGATGTTGGTAATACATACATTTACAAATTTGTAACTGAAATTGGTGCAAATAACGATACACAGTGGGATTCAGATCCGAACCGTGAATTCAAAGGTACTTTAGCAGATACGACTATTCAGTATCAATATTTCCAAAGAAAAAAACCAGCTTCAGAACCATTGGTTGATGCCTTACTTAACTTCTCAGTTGATGTTGGTATTCTTGAAGGTTTAGGTTACTTCGATGCAGGTGTTGGTGATAAAGTTCAAGTTAAAGGTGATTTTAATGGTTGGGCTGGAACTGATCCGTTAACCTTTGATCCAATCGACTTTACTTGGTCATTAACCGGTAAAAATCTGAAGCGTGTTGCCGGAGATAAAATTAATTATAAATTTTTCATTGAATATGATGCTTCACGATTTGACGAGGGATCAGTAAATCATTTGCAAGGTATAAACAAAGACTTTGGTTATGAAGAGCCAGGGTTAACAGGCGGTGGTAACCGTGTTTATGAAATTACAAGTGTTGGTTCACCAGAATCACAAGGCCCTGAACATACCTTCTTTAATGGTGTAGATCCTAGAGGCTTAATTGACAAGCCTATAGACGTTACGTTTAATGTTGATATGAACCCAGCAAAAAGTCATACTGACCCATTTAATCCTGCTGTAGATACAGTTTATATCAGATTCCAAACTAACTATTTCGCTTTAGTTAACGGCGTTTCTGGTGAGTTAAATTCATTTGACTCTGAGACATTAGAAAAGTTGCGTTTAACTGATCCTGATAATGACGGTGTGTACTCTGTTACTATACCTTTAGCAGTTCCTTCACCTAACCATATGGGATTCGTAATTTCTTATGGACAGGTATTAGCTGAGTCTGGTCGCCTAGTGACAACAGGTTCTGGTTTTGATGCAGGTCGTCGTTACTACCAATACATACGTCCAACTCTTGACGGTAGTGGTACTGTGATTTGGCCAGACACTTATAGTATGCCAGTATTACAATGGAAAGAAAAAGACTTACCATGGGAACCAGCATTAGATTATGACTTGTTAACTTCAAACGAGAGTACCAATGGCATAGTTCATGAATTTAGCTTAGATCAAAACTATCCTAACCCATTTAACCCAACAACCACTATTCGTTTCTCTTTAGCAAATGCTGAAAATGTGAAATTAACAGTGTATAACTTGTTAGGACAAAGAGTTGCAATATTAGCTAATAATATTTCAATGGCTGCCGGTCAACATGCTATATCATTTGATGCTTCAAAATTAGCGTCTGGTGTATATATCTACCGAATCGAAGCAGGTAGTTTCAATACAAGCAAAAAAATGACATTAATCAAGTAATTGAACTTGTGTCGATCAAAAATCCGGGGAGCGCTTAGGCGCTTCTCGGATTTTTTTAATAGAGAAAGATATTAGAGTTATTCCCGTGTCAACTTCAACTATATATGACATTGCTAAAGCTGCAAATGTGAGTATTGCAACAGTTTCTCGTGTGTTTAATAACTCAAATTCAGTGTCTCCAAAAACAAAAAAGAAAATAATGGAGATAGCAGGAACAATGGGATATCATCCAAAAGCATATGCTCAAGGATTAGCTCGACGAAACTCGAAAATGTTAATGATTTTAGTGCCGGTTATATCTAACTACTTTTTTATGGAAGTATTAGCCGGTATTCAGGACAAATTACTCGAATACGATTATGATTTAAACATTCATAATTTGAATTCAGGTAATTCTTCTGATATCAATGACCAAGTAGATTACGTCGTTAAAAGAGGCTTGGCTGATGGGTATATTCTTGTTTCTGTTCACCAACAAGAAGCATATTGGGAACAATTAAAATCGTATCAAATCCCACTTGTTCTTATTGATGAATATCATCCAGACTTTGATTCTGTAAGTGTGGATTCTGTTGAAGGGTCGTATTCTGCAACGAAACATTTAATTGACCAAGGGTATCGGAAAATCGCACTTATTTCAGCAAATCCGTCGTCCAAACCAATGAAAGACAGACGCAGTGGTTATAAAAGAGCCCTTGAAGACAATGGGGTGGTAGTTGATGATAAATTAATTATTGTTGACACTAATGACTACAGGGACGGATTTACGGAAGAAAATGGATACAACTCCATGCTGAAAATTTTAAAAAAGCACCCCGAAGTAGATGCAGTAGTTTGTGCTTCCGATATTCAAGCATTAGGGGCAATAAAAGCAATGCAAGATGAGGCAAAACGATTGCCAATTATCGGCTTTGATGATTTGCCAATATCAAAGTTTTTAGGCCTTTCAACCATGAAACAGCCGATGTACGAAATGGGCACATTAGCCCTAGAGAAATTAATTCAACGAATTAAAAGAAAAGACAACTTAATTAGTCATACAGTCTTTTCACCGGAGTTAATCAAGAGAGAATCCTCTGTGGCAGATAGTGTTACAGTGTAACTATAACTTAAATTAGTATTTATGAAATCAATATTACGAGCTTATTTATTTCTTGGGTTATTATTGACAACCGTCATAGTAAAAGCTCAGGTCATTACTCCATCACCTGCATTTCCAACTGAAAATAGTTCCATAATAATAACCTTTTTTGCAAATGAAGGCTCAAAAGGGTTAATGGGTTATACTGGTGATGTGTATGCGCATACCGGCGTAATAACTGATAAAAGTACTTCCAATTCAGATTGGAAATATGTAAAAACAGGTTGGGGAGTAAATACACCTGCAACCAAATTAACTCGTATAGATACCGATACGTATACACTAACAATTGGTAATCCGCGAACCTATTATGCTGTAGCCGAAAACGATACTATAAAAAAAATAGCCTTTGTTTTTAGAAGTTCAGACTCTAAAAAAGAAGGTAAAGATGTAGGTGGAAATGACATTTTCCAAAATCTTTATGTGAAGAATATCAATGTAAGAATTGATCAACCATACGGAAACAGAGTGATTGTTGAGGTTGATTCCACCATTTCAGTCTTAGCTGTATCTGGATATACCGGTGCCGGTTCACTTACAATGTCAGCTTTTTTAAACGGGTCTGAAGTAACATCAATTGAAAATGATACACTTACAGCAGATGTAGCTATTGTTAATTCAGGAATAAATGTTCTAAAAGTATTTAGCACCGACGGAACAGAAACAGACTCAGTTGAAACTAGAATTTTTGCTTTGCCAGAAGTAATGGCTAATACACCAAGACCGGAAGGAATTGTCGACGGAATCAATAAAACAGGTCCAAATTCAGTAATCCTTTCACTTTATGCACCTCAAAAGAGTAATGTTTTTGTAATTGGTGATTTTAACAATTGGTCATTAACAGACGAGCATTTCATGAATAGACATGAAGTTAATCAAGATAGTGTTCATTTTTGGGTGGAAATAAACAATTTAGATCCTAATACAGAATATGCGTTTCAGTATTTAGTTGATGGAACAATCATTACGGGCGATCCATATTCTGAAAAAGTGCTAGACCCGTGGAACGATCAGTGGGTAAATGAAAAATATCTTGCCTATCCGAATATAAAACCTTACCCGACTGGAAAGACTGACGGTATTGTCTCTGTTTTTCAAATTCAAGAAGATGAATATGAATGGAAAGTCGAAAACTTTGAAAGACCGCCTCAAGATGCTTTAGTTTTTTATGAGTTGTTAATTAGGGACTTTGCTTCCAAAGCAACATACAGAACATTGATAGATACTTTAGGCTACTTTAAAAGACTTGGTATTAATGCGATTAAATTAATGCCGATAGCTGAGTTTGACGGAAATGATAGCTGGGGTTACAACCCTGCCTATCATATGGCATTGGATAAATATTACGGTACAAAAAACGACCTCAAAGAGTTTATAGATTCCTGCCATGTAAACGGTATTGCTGTTGTTATTGATGTGGTATTTAATCATGCAACAGATCAGTCTCCGTTAATAAAATTATACCCAGGAGCCTCTGGCGGAGCAGGTGCAAATAGTATTTATGCATTTACTTCAGCAAGACATCCATATAATGTATTTAATGATTTGAACCACGGTTCAAAGGCAACGAACTTCTGGATGAAGAAAGTTCTTAAGTATTGGTTGGAAGAGTTTAATATTGATGGATTCAGATTTGATTTGTCTAAAGGTCATTATATAGGAAATACAACAGATGTAAATACTTGGAGTTCTTACAACTCATGGCGTATTAACCATTGGAAGGATAATTACAATTTTATCCAAAGTGTAAAACCCGGTTCATTTGTTGTGTTGGAGCATTTGGCTGTAGATTCCGAAGAAACAGCATTAGCAAACTACGGTCTGTTGCTATGGGGTAAAATGACTGAACCCTTCAATGAATTGACGATGGGCTGGAATATGACAAATTCGGCTTCAAGCTTGTTTAGAACATATTATACATCAAGAGGTTTTTCAACCACAGGTCTAATTGGTTATATGGAAAGCCATGATGAAGAACGATTGATGTTCAAAAATAAAATGTATGGAAACACTTCAGTAGCTACTCATAACGCCAAATTGTTAGAGAACTCAACTCGACGAACTTCATCTGCTGCGGCATTTTTATTTTCAACACCCGGACCAAAAATGATGTGGATGTTTGGTGAGCTAGGTTATGATGTTTCCATCAATCAAGTTGCTGTAAACGGAACGATTAGCGAAGACCACAGAACATGGAGAAAACCAATTTTATGGGATTACTATAATGACCCGAATCGTTTAGAAATGTATAAACGTTTTGGTGATTTGATAAAACTTAGAACCCAAAATCCAGTGTTTTACGCAAAAGAATCTTCGTTCAAAATATTTGAAGATTCACCACTTCGAAGAATTGAATTAATTCATGAAACAAACAAAGTTGTAGTTGCTGCTAACTTCGACTTTACGGCACGTGAAATGAGATTTGATTTTCCAGAAGACGGAAAATGGTATGAATTTTTCAGTGGTGATAGCTTAGATGTTATAAATACAGCAGAAAACTACATTATGCAGCCGGCAGAGCTTAGAATATATTCAAAAGTAAAATTTGATATTACACCTGAAAGTTCTGTTGCAACAAGTAACGAAAGTGACGAGAACAGGGATTTGCCAACCTCGTTTAATTTGTATCAGAACTATCCAAACCCATTTAACCCAAGTACCATTGTTAATTTTGACATGCCAAAGTCAGGTAAAGTTAGCATTGATGTTTATGATGTTTTAGGTAGAAAAGTAGTGAGTTTACTCAATGAGTTTAGGCAAGCGGGTACTCATGAAGTTAGATTTGATGCAACAGGGTTGAGTAGTGGTATGTACTTAATTCGAATGCAATCCGGTGGACACGTACAAGTTCAAAAAGCAATTTTAGCAAAATAATTAATCACTTAATGAACCCCGATACTGTCGGGGTTTTTTGTTTATGAAACTTAAATCTTGCCTCATATTAATATCTCTGGTGCTTATTAATACTATCAGTAGTGCTCAGACGATTCCTGCAAATCAAGAACCGATGGTTTGGTATCAGATATTTCCTGAGCGTTTTAGAAACGGTTTAGATGCAAATGATCCGACAGTAGAGGTTGTTTGGGGGAAGCCGGAAGGATGGGAAATAAGTCCATGGACGAAAGATTGGTATTCATTTTCAGACTGGGAAAAACAAGTATCATCAAAATTTTATGATTTTACAACCAGAAGGAGATATGGCGGCGATTTAGTCGGAGTTCTACAAAAGTTAGACTACCTAGATTCTTTAGGAATAAATGTGATTTATTTTAATCCCATTTTTGATGCAAGAACGATGCATAAGTATGACGCATCATATTATCACCACGTTGATAGATATTTTGGTACAAATTCGGCAAATGACGCAAAAATGATGCAGGATGAAGACCCTGGAAATCCGCAAACGTGGAAAATGACAAGTGCAGACAGTGTTTTTATTACATTGATTTCAGAAGCACATAAACGTGGTATAAAGATAGTTTTGGATGGTGTATTTAACCACACCGGACCAGAGTTCTGGGCTTTTCAGGATTTAAAAAAGAATCAACAACAATCGAGGTTTAAAAATTGGTATAAAGTAACTGCTTGGGATAACCCAAATACACAGAAAAACGAGTTTGATTATGAAGGATGGTGGGGTTACAAAGGATTGCCGGAACTTAATCAAATCGATGGCAACCTAGTTCCTGAAGTTAAGGAGCATATTTTTGCTATTTCGAAAAGATGGATGGACCCAAATCACGATGGAGACCCATCTGATGGCATTGATGGATGGCGCTTGGATGTAGCCGAAGAATTAGGAATGAATTTCTGGATAGATTGGCATAAGTACATAAAATCAATCAATCCCAAGATATTTACAGTTGCTGAAATATGGGATACCAAGGCAAAAGATTACATCTCTGATTCTACCTTTTACGGAACGATGAACTACCCGATGACTCGCCTTATACATTCATATTTTATTAACAGGAGTGTATCACCGAAAAAAATGGTGGATTCTGTAATGCAATTAAATGGACTTTTCTCAGACGAGGCTAACCGGTTTAATCTAAATATTCTTGATTCACACGATTCGGAAAGAGTGTTGACAGCTATTGTAAACCGGAAAAACCCCTTTAAAGAAAACACAAAATTACAGGATAACCCAAATTCTGAATACAGTGTACAAGCACCTCAGAAATCGGATATTGAGTTATTCAAACAGATACTGGTATTTCAGTTCATGCAACCCGGCATTCCACATATTTATTATGGAAATGAAGTAGGAATGTGGGGTGCGGATGATCCCGATAATCGAAAACCAATGGTTTGGGCTGATTTGAAATATGAAGATGAAACACATCATCCATATAAAAAAACAAGAACACCTGATAAAGTAGAAGTGAATAAGGACTTGTTTTCTTTTTATCAAAAACTTGTAACTATCCGAAAGTCACATCAGGTTTTTGTTTCAGGTGAGTATAAAATTAGTTACGAAAATGGACTAATCAGGCTAGATTGGAAGGCGCAAGATTATACGATTAGTGCATTTTTTACGGAGAAGCCTAGTGTTATTGCAATAGATACAATCCGAGAGAAAAATAAAGGTCAACGTATTTACGATTTATTATCGGATAAAAGTCTGAAAGAAGACATACCTTTAGGAGAGTACAGTTATTGTTTGATTAAAATAAACCATGCGAATTGATAACCGATTTTTTAATCGTGTAATACTTATTGCCGCCGTTTTTAGCTTTATTCTGATTGCCGTTTTTTCATGGGATATGACCGATGAACGGTTGCACTCGTTTCAAGAAGAATACTTGAATACAAATAAATGGGACAATACCTATGTTCGTCTGATTGGTTCCCGAGATTCTACATCATTCAAGAATGTTAAAAAGCCGGCTATTGTTTATTTCTGGTCTGGTTGGTCCGAATTAGGAATGAACGGGCTAAAAGAATTAGCTGAAATTACCCCGGATTCAATTTCGATTTATGCTGCTGTTGTAAAAGACAACGAATCGGCTTTGGATGGCATTGATACAGAGACAAGTGCTCGTGTGAACTTTGTTTATGGAACTAATTGGTATTTATCAAAAAAAGTACCCGCAGTTCCTACTCTATTATTCATCGATTCTCACTCAAAAATCAGATTGATAGAAGTAGGTTTTAAAAACAAAGACGAAATTGTGAGTCAGTTAGAGCTATTGAATTCAAGCCAGACTAATTAATATGTTGTTTGTTAACGGGAAAACAATTGCCCAGGAAGTTGAATCCGATTTTCTAAACAGGGCGTTCTTACATGCTGACGGATTCTTTACAACGTTTATTCTTGAAAACGGGAGAATTGCAGCTTTTGAACGACATATTGCTCGTTTGAAAGAATCAGCGGGTGTCTTAGATATTGAATTTCCACAGGAATTAGAGGTTCAAAAACTTTCAGCATTTATAAAAAAAAATGTGCCTGATTATTCTCAAAAAACCTATCGATGTAGAGTTATGGTTTGGAGGCAAAAAGGATTTGTATACTCTGTTCAAATGGAAAGAAAAGCTCAATTTGCCGTTTCCGTGAATGATGTTCTCCTTTCTCGATTACACAAAGTTCATCTGGTTCCAGTTTCTATACCACGTATTCCATCGGTTTGTGTTCCATCAAACGTGAAATGGATTGCAGGAAACAACGCTATTTTAGCACAGCAGCAAGCCATAGAAAATGGCGGTAGTTTAGCTTTGCAATCAAACATAAACGGATTTATTTCTGAAACCCCAATTGCTTGTGTGGGCTGGTTTGAACGTGGGGAGTTTTTTACACCTTCAGATAAATGCGATTGTCTCCCCGGTACAACTTTAGCAGATTTTACCGAGTATTTAACCGAGCGAAATATCCCTGTTCATTATGTAGAGCAAAAAGTAGAAGCACTGAATACTCCGGAATGGTTAGTAATAAATGCCTCTTGGGGTGTAAAAAAACTACAGCAGTTCGATTCAAAAAAAGTGAACTACACTAAAGAAACGCTTAACTTGATTCAAGCTTTTAATAAATGGCGCATGGCTCAAGCATATGTTGTCTGATCAGGATTTTTTACATCGAAAACATTGGGAAACTTTAGTAGAAACCCTTTCGCATGTTTCACCGATTGTTGTTTTAGAGTCTCAGGATAATTCGGGTGATTCGTACCTTGCATGTTTCCCGAAAGAAGAAATTTCGATTCGTACAAAGAATAAAGATGAAGCAGAAACTCAGTTAAAAGGTGTACTTAATTCAGCAGAGTGGCATTTTGGATACATTAGTTATGATTTCAAAAATATCTTTGAAAAGCTCGATTCCAAGAATAATAATCCAATTAATTTGCCGCATGCGTGGTTTATCAATCCGGGATTAATCATCAAGAAAGACCCCAATCATGCTTATTTAGAAGTATTGAAAGGCGATATTTCAATGGTTCCGGATATAGCATACATGAACACAAAATCTAAAATCGGGACGTTTACTTCGTCTGATTCCAAAGATGAATACATTAAAAAAATTCGCGCCGTTCAACACGATATCCGGCAAGGTAGATATTATGAGCTGAATCTTTCCCGACTTTTATTAGCTACATATAAAGGAAACGGTTTTACTTTGTACAAAGCTATGAAAGAAGCCGGACCCGTACCGATGGCGGCTTTTATTCAGACAAAAGATTGGGTTATTTGTTCAGCTTCACCGGAAGTCTATTTAATTAAAAAAGAGAATCGTATCGAATCAAGACCAATTAAAGGGACTAGAAAACGTTATGAAAATCCGTTTGAAGACCAAAAAATCATTACAGAATTAAAAAACTCAGATAAAGAAAAAGCTGAAAATCTGATGATTGTTGATTTGGTAAGAAACGATTTTAATCGTGTAGCAAAACCCGGAACCGTACAAGTGGAAAGTTTATTTGAAGTGCATTCTTATGCTACCGTACACCAAATGGAGTCGGTAATCTCAGCTCAATTAAATGAAAATGTGACCGTTTTTGATGTGATAAAAGCATCGTTTCCAATGGGTTCAATGACCGGCGCACCAAAAATAGAAGCAATGAAAGCTATTGATGAGTACGAAAACTATCAACGTAATGTGTATTCAGGCGCGATTGGATTTATTTCACCAAAAAACGATGCCGTTTTTAATGTGGTAATTCGCACGGCAATCATCCAAAATGAGACATTGTATTATGGTGTTGGCGGCGCAATTACTTCCGATTCAAGTCCGGAAGAAGAGTGGAATGAAACGGAAATAAAAGCTAAAGCACTTAAAGATGCCGTCAACTTTTTGAATTCTCTCTAAAACACTTGAAAAGCTTTTGTAATCAGGTATCTTCCTGAACGAATTCTGATACAAGAAATGTTTACCCGTAAAAACCAGCATTCAACACATGAAACCAAGCAGTACAACTTTAGCTGAATTAAAACTATCAGGTTGGAAATCAAGAACGGTAAAAGAGGAACTCAGAGAAAATCTGATTACCAAGCTTAGGAACAAAGAAACGTTGTTTCCGGGAATAGTTGGTTACGATAAAACCGTAATTCCCCAGATTACCCAAGCTATTTTAGCACAACACGATTTATTATTACTTGGGTTGAGAGGTCAGGCAAAAACAAGAATATTGAGAAGTTTAGTTTCCTTATTGGATGAATATATGCCTGAAATCGAAGGCTCTGAATTACATGACGACCCGTTTAATCCGATTTCAAAATTTGGAAAACACATTCTTAGTGTGAAAGGTGATGAAACACCAATCCATTGGGTACACAGAAGTGAGCGTTACAGCGAAAAATTGGCAACACCCGACACAACAGTTGCCGATTTAATTGGCGATATTGATCCGATAAAAGCGGCTACAAAAAAATTGAATTTATCGGATGAAGAAGTTATTCACTTTGGTTTAATTCCACGTGCAAATCGCTGTTTATTTGTGATAAATGAGCTTCCTGATTTGCAACCACGCATTCAGGTAGCCTTGTTAAATATTATGCAGGAAAGGGATATTCAGATTCGTGGATTTACCGTTCGTATGCCTTTGGATATCGGTATTTATTTCTCAGCAAATCCGGAAGACTATACCAATCGAGGAAATATCATCACGCCACTAAAAGACCGTATAGATTCTCAGATTATCACACATTATCCGAAAGAGTTACAACACGGTATCGAGATTACACAGCAAGAAGCTTGGATGGAACGTGGAGGCATACAAATAGTAGTGCCGCATTTCATTAAAGAGATAGTTGAGTCGATAGCCTTCGAGGGAAGAACATCAGAGTATATCGACCAAAAAAGTGGGATTTCAGCGAGAATGAGCATATCCGCTATGGAACAGCTAATTTCAGCGGCTGAACGTCGTGCAATATGGAACGGCGAAGAAAGTACGGTTGTTCGCGTGTTAGATATGTATCAGATTATTCCTGCTCTGACTGGCAAATTGGAATTGGTATATGAAGGTGAGCAGGAAGGCGCGTCAAATGTGGCTAAACATCTCATTGGAAAGGCGATTCGAAACGTTTTTGTGAATTATTTTGATAACCCTCAACCGGATAAAAAAAGCAAAGAACCATCAAAAACAGAACAAATTTATGCTGTTGTTACAGACTGGTTTGCCTTGGGAAATACGTTAGATTTAGATGATTTATTATCTGATAAAAGGTATAGAGCTCAACTCGACAGAGTTTCAGGATTAAGGATTTTAGCCGGAAAATTCGGTTCACAAGTGAATGAAGGCGAGTTGTATGTAATGATGGAATTTATTTTAGAATCATTGTATCAATACTCGAAACTAGGCAAACAATCCGACGAGGACGGTGTTGCATACAAGGATATGTTGGGTTCGATGTTAGGTGGAATAAACTTCAATTTTGATGATGAAGAATAATTCTCAGTAAAGCTGCTTTTATTAAATACAAATATTCTATATCTTACGCGACTAATTTCAGATTTCAATACAGTTTACACACCATGAAAAAAGGCATTCATCCTGCATACAATGAAATCACCGTAGTTTTAAACGACGGAACTGAGATCCAAACTCGTTCCACCATTAAAACTAAAGACGGTGTTTATCGTCCTGAAGTGGATTCAACAAACCATCCATTTTATATCGGTGCTTCTAAAATGATTTCTGCTGACGGTCGTGTTGACAAATTCAACAAACGTTACGGTAAGAAGTAGTCTCCGAAAAGAAACGATTTTAAAAAAGGCAACTAATTCATTTAGTTGCCTTTTTTATTTGTATAAGTTTGTGTTAAAACATATTGATTTACTTGAAGTTGATAAAAAAAAATCATACCTATTATCAGGCTCAAAATAAATCTAAAAGCGTATCGGTTAAACAGTTACAACACACATGCGATTTGTTTCCAAATTAGTTATCACAATACTTTTTGTATTGTTTTATGCGCATAGTGTATCCGCACAAACGGTTACGTTAACTTCTTTTGCCACTTTATCAGGTACCACAGAAAACGAACAGCTTGGTACTATCCTCAGAAAAGCAGATTTAAATAATGACGGAAAGCCGGAATTATTTATCGGTGCTCCAGGTTTTGGCTCACAGGTTATAAAAAATCAAGGGCGTATTTATCTTATTTCTATGCCGGTTGAGTCTGATAGCTCCCTATCTAACGACCATGTTGTTTTACAAGGTTCACTAGCCGATGAAAGTATTGGACGCTTTTTTCAATTAGGTGATTTTAACGGTGATGACATTACCGATATAGTTACTTGGAACCCTTATCAAAATAACAATTCAGGATTAGTTTCAATTTACTACGGCCCGTTTACTCAAGGTGTCATTCGTGCCTCAAGTTCTGCAAATGTTAAAATTGCAGGGATAACAAACGAGCAAATGGGTTCATCTGTTGCTGTAGTTAGAAATGATGAAAAAGACGGATTACTAATAGGAGCAAATGGCTTCAATGAATATGCAGGTAGAGTGTATTATTTCGATGATGTTACCGTTTCGTCTCAATTGACAGATACAGATGCGAAAGTGATATTTAACGGTTCAATCGGATTTGACCTATTTGGGTCAACGGTTCAAAGTCTTGGAGATATTAATGGTGATACATTTATTGATTTTGCTGTAAGCTCATCTAAACACACGTACAATTTAGCACTTCAAGGGGCGACGTATCTTTTTATGGGTCCGTTTACGGAAGCAGAATATGATTTATCTGATGCTGCTGTAACTCTTTTTGGACGAACACAAAATACATTGTGGGCAGGAAAAATATTTAATCACGGTGATTTGAATGATGATGGTATCGCTGATTTCTCATTAGGCTCTGATGGAGATGGAACGGGAGTTATAGCATTGTTTATGGGGCGTACAGTATGGGCTGATTCCATTCAAATTGGGAATTATTTCGATGATACAGATCAACATCAAATAATTACGACATCCGGTGCATCAGGCTTTGGTTTCTCAGTAGATTTTAACGGCGATTACAATTTTGATGGTAAACACGATTTTATATTTGGGGCTAGATATACAAATACAAATGTTGGAAGAGCGTATGTAACCAATTCAGCCGGAGCTTCAGCGGCAATAATAACAGGTGGCATATCGAACACGGAAGGGTATTTGGGTACACAGGTTCTACATTTAGGAAGCATAAATACAATAAATGTGGATCCATATAATGTTGATGATTTAGTAATTAGTGCGCCGGGTGCCTATTCAACAACTAAACAAGGCTCTGTAAAAACAGGTGTATTATCATTTTTTACAGGGGCATTAAATCCGCCTAGAAGTGCTTTAACTGCTTCGAACGGTATTACAGTTAAAGAAATTGGCGATTCGGTAAGAGTTACAATTACAAGTACAGCGGGTTCCAGACCTATTGTCGTTAATAGATTAAGAATACTTAAGCGGCCTAAAGAAGAAACTTCGGTTAAAGACTCAGTAGATTTTCCTATTGGTGAATCAAATACAAGTACAAAATGGTTCAAATTAGATAAATCGGGAAGTTTTGAACTTGAGCACTACATAACCGATGATTTTGGAATTAGTGCAACAAGTACACTTAAGTTGTATTTTGGTGCAGTTCCTCAGTCGTTCAATTTACTGTCAGACTATAACAATACATTATTAATAGAAGGAGATCGTACCACAACTATCTCTTTTGAAAGCGAAGCATCGGCAGATACAAATGGAGCAAGTTTGATTTATGAATTCTTTTTTGGTCTTGAGGAAGAGTCGTTTACAACCGGTTCGGGATTAAATTTGAAAGGATCATCCGGTGCACCCAAGTTTAGTATCACATATCAAGATTTAAACAATTATTTAATTTCTAGCGGATTTTTGAATTTAAATACCGAAGGGACAATATATTGGTCAATTCGAGTTAGAAATAGGCAAAATGAAGTGTATTTGTTTTCAAAAATGGCCGAAAATGGACCGCGTTCATTAACATTTAAAAGAATGGGACTGGATCCTTATTTTGATATTAGTAGCGGAAAAGCAAGAATGTTGCTAATAGAGGGGTTAAGTACAGATTTTTACGAGTTTAAGTGGTCTAGTCTAATAACTGAAAATCCCAATGCTATTGTTGATTATCGTTTTGCTTTAGTGAAAGACACAACTGAAACAATGAAGGCGAATCCGGTATTGCTAAAATACTCGGAGGCTTCAGATAATAATACCTTTAAGTTGTTTTATGATGAATTAACATACTTAATACAAAATGAAGGTGTTTTTGACCAAGCCAAAGATGATACCTTACATTGGTTTTATACAGTTGAGGCTATTATCGATGGAGATGAAGATAATCCATGGCTGCCAAAGCAAAGGTATCAAAAAGCAGATATCAAATATTCAATATTAATAGATACCTCTGTTGAAGAAGATCAGGCAAATGATATTCCGGAGAAATTTGAAATCTATCCGAATTATCCGAATCCATTTAACCCAACTACACAGCTTAAATTTGCTATACCTGAAGCTGGTTCTGTGAAAATCGTAGTTTTTAATATGTTAGGGCAAACTGTTTACAGTTGGTCTAGTTCTGGTTTAATAAATGCGGGTTTCCATGAACATACTATTCGTGCGCGTGATTGGTCAAGTGGAATTTACATTTATCAAATACAGGTCGGAAACAGCCGGCTTACCGGAAAAATGTCTTTAGTGAAATAATGCAGTTCAAATCTTTTACCGTAAATCCGTTCCAACAGAACACCTATTTAGCTTATCAAGACGGCAATGCGTGGTTATTAGATGCCGGATTTTATCATCAACATGAAATGAATAGTTTGATTCAGTTTTTGAATGAACATCAACTGGAATTAAAAGCAATTTTCTTAACACATGCTCACTTAGATCATATTTTTGGCTTAAATGCCTTAGTTGAGCTGTTTCATGTTCCGGTTTTTTTGCATGATGAAGAGATCTTGATTCTTGAAAATGCGCATAAGCAAGGGGCTAAATATGGAATCCCTATGGAAGCAGTACATGTTGCTATAAGCTCACTGGAAGAATCAGATAAATTTATTCTAGATGACTTTTCTTGTCGCACCTTGTTTACTCCTGGGCACTCGCCTGGGCATATTAGTTTTTATTTTGAAAATGAAGGTATTCTAATTGCTGGAGATACTTTGTTTGCAGGAAGTATTGGACGAACGGATTTATATAGAGGTGATTTTGCTCAATTGGAGAAATCAATTAAAGAAAAGTTGTACACACTTCCAGAAGAAACACGAGTTTTAAGTGGTCACGGACCGGAAACCAGTATTGGACAAGAAAAACATTTTAATTCTTATGTGCGAGCTTAATTAGATAAAGCCGCGATTTTTTCTTCGAAGTAGGTTTTCTTATTAGGCTCTTTTTCCATCAAACGTTTATAGATTGCAACGGCGTTTTCTTTATTTCCCTGTTTGATGTGGATTTGAGCAAGTGTCTCAGTCGCTAAATCGTCAATATTTATACTGGCAACACTTAAATCAATATCATCTTCTTGTTCGGATGATGGCTTGAGAACGATTTTTTGACCTTCGATATGAGATAACTTAGAAATTAAGTCCTCTAAGTCAATTAAAAAGGAAGTCGATGAAACAGTCTTTTTAATTTTTTTTCCATCTCTGAAAATGGTTTGAGGTATTACCGCATCTAGGGCGTTCGGGTGCGCCATAAAATAATGAGCGTATTCTAAAAATGGACTTCCCGGTGCATAAGCTTTCGCTGCTAGTGCATATTCTAAAGCTTTGGTTTTATTCTCAAGTTGTAAATAAAACCAAGACATCAAAAAGTGTCCGACTGCATCATAACCACGTTTCTTTAAATGTGCATCCAGTTTTTCGATGGTCCTTTCCTTATTCTCAGGGAAAAGCTCAATATAACTTTGTAAAGATTTAGGTAATGGAAACGGAAATTCTTGCATAAGACCGATAATGTAACTTGATAATACAAAATCTCCTTTAATATGAACACCTGAAATACATTTCTTGTGAGATTTGAGCGGTAAAAAAGATGGAAATTCTTCTATCTTAAGCGGGTTAATAAATTAAACGTATGCGCCCAATTTTATCATCAACAGAATTTAAAGATACTTACTACGGTATCGGATTGATGTCCGGAACTTCGCTGGACGGTTTAGATATTGCCATTTGTTCTTTTGATTTAGCAAAAGAATATCAACCCAAGATGATTCATTTTAATACGGTTTCATGGCCAAGCGATTTGGAAACACTCATTCGTAAATGCACATCCGTTGAAAACGTAAGTTTGTATGATTTAACCTATTTGAACAGAAAAGGGGCAGAGTTTTTTGCAGATGCAATTCAGGCAACACTCAAGATTGCGAAAATATCAAAGAAGAAAATAGACTTTATCGGCTCGCACGGACATACGATTTATCATATTCCATCTCACAATTCTCCGGACGGTAAAGCCGCAACACTTCAGTTAATTGATGCTGATCAGATAGCTCGGAAGCTTGGTGTTGTTACAATTTCAGATTTCAGACAGAAACATATTGCTGCAGGAGGAGAAGGTGCGCCATTAGTTGTTTATGGCGATTATTCATTGTTTGCATCACCAATTCAGCACAGAATTTTACTGAACTTGGGTGGAATGGCGAACTTAACTTGGTTACCTGCAAACTCTTCTATCGATTCCATTGTAACAAGTGATACAGGCCCTGCAAATAAATTAATTGATTTGGCTGTTCAGGAATATGATTCTTCCTTGAAAATGGATGTGGACGGGAAATTGGCATCACAAGGAAAAGTAAATCAAGAAGTATTAAATCTAGCATTGGAAGACCCGTTTTTTAAAAAAGCATTTCCAAAATCGACAGGACCAGAATTGTTCAATAAAATCTGGATGATGAAACTAACTGAGCATTTATCGCACGTTGACCGAATTGCAACCATGACTGCATTAACCGCAAAGTCTGTTTCAATAGCGATTAAACAACTTGTAGGACAAGAAGATGCGGCTGTTTATGTGAGCGGTGGCGGTGCTTCGAACCGAACATTGATTTCTATGATAGCTAAATATTTACCCGAAACAATAATTGCTCCGTTTGATGAATTGGGTTTTTCAGCAGATTCGAAAGAAGCGGTATTGTTTTGTTGGTTAGGATTTCAGACATATTTGGGTATGAACTTATCAAGTCCAAAGAAATCGGGAATTCAAAAACCTGTGTTATTGGGTAAAATTTCAATACCGGATTAATGCGACATAATATGGCACATCTTGTACAATGAGCTTGAAGAAAGAAGAAAAAGATCGTTTCATATTTGAACGGCAATTGTGGAGTGAAGGGTATTCCCGCGTTATGGGTCTTGATGAAGTCGGTCGTGGTTGTTTGGCCGGACCCGTTGTGGCAGCAGGAGTAATTTTACCGGTAGGTTATCATCACCCCTTGTTAAAAGACAGTAAGCAACTGACAGAAGCTCAGCGATTAGAAATGGCAGAAATTATAAAACAAGATGCGGTTTCTTATGTTATTAAAGAAGGTTCAATCGAACTGATTGACGAAAAGAACATACTTTGGGCATCTTTATTGACTATGGAAGTCTGTGTAAATGAAACGGAGCCTTCGCCTGATTATTTACTAATTGACGGGAATCGTTACGTGCCGACATTATATCCGCATCAATGCCTGGTAAAAGGAGATGACCGGTCAGGAAGTATTGCCGCTGCTTCTATTTTGGCGAAAGTGTATCGAGATGATTTGATGATTCGACTACACGAAGAATTTCCAGAGTATAACTGGATGTCAAATGTTGGATATCCTACAAAAGACCATTTCAAAGGCTTAGAGGAGTTTGGTATTACAGCTTATCACCGAAAGAGTTTTAAGCTTAGAACTTCGAAAATCAGAAAGTGATTTCTATATTCATTATATCAACTTTAGGTTAAGTAAATAAATAATAAAATTGTA
>SBGQ01000155.1 GCA_006226965.1 bacterium
TTAATGAAGAATATTTTCAGATAGTAAATATGGCGCGCTCAAACTATTATAACCCAGAACATTAATATTCCTGGCTTTATAGCTTAATATCTAATAAAAAATAACTTATGCTGAATCTCTGATGACTAACTTTGGCTTTAGAAAAGTATTCTTACTGTCGTTGAATCTCTTTTTATTGATTAAATCGAGCAATAAGTTCAATGCAGATTCACCAATTTCTTGTCTGGGCGACTCAATGGTTGTTAATGGAACCCAAGCTTCAGAAACACGATCAATATTATCAAACCCGATAACGGCTAAATCTTCAGGTATTTTATAACCACGTTCTAATACTCCTTTTTGGAATCCCATTGCAATCAAATCATTGGATAAAAATACTCCTTGAATTCCAAGCTCTTTAAACGCTATAGACTTCCCTATCTTATATCCTTCTTCAAAAGCAGCAGCTTCGGTTGTAAACGAAAGTCGATATGTAAGACATTGTTTTTTAATGTCAACGCCGCCGTCTTTTAAGCCTTCATGAAATCCTCTCAAGCGCATATCTTCGCCGCGAGAGCCGTTTTCACCAACAAATACAGCAAAATTTTTAAGCTTCAACTTCACCAAATGCTCGGCTACTAAGCGTCCGCCCAAATAATTATCAACATCAATTATCGGAAACTTGGAACCATATACATCGTGAATTAAAACCGTAGGAATTTTTTCTTCATAAATCTGATTGTAAATCGAGATTCCGTATAAGGACTTACGGCGAGTAGTAATTAATAAGCCCTCTGTTTTATTCTCCATCATAAGAGTTAACAAAGACTCCTCTTGCTGATGAATATCGCGTGAAACTGTAAGTAAGAGCTTTTTATTATGCTTATCAGCTTCGTCGGCCAAGCCTCGATACACTCCCGAAAAATAAGGACCTTCAATATCTCTGATTAATAAACCTAACTGACCTTCAACTTTTAATTTAGACTTATCATCGGTGAGCATAAACTCCGGATTAGCAAAAGTGCCCTTTCCGACCCGACTAGAAATTACATTTTCATCATTCAACAACTGCATGGCTTTTTTAATTGTACTCATGCTCACGTTGTAATCCTGCGACAAATGGACATAATTCGGTATGCGTCCATCTTCACCGAAGTCCTTGTTTTTAATACGTTTTTTTAAATGATTCGCAACTTGCAAATAGAGATGCTCACTCGTATCTGAATAATCTACAAAACTATCCATTCACGCTCCCTCTGTGTGAATTAGCACAACCCAACATTCTTTCTACTAAAGACCCTAAGTGAACAACATTATTTGAATTAAAATAATCCATTAACAAAATCCGCTATGAACAAGACGACCGGAAGAGTTACTCGCAAAATCTGTTGTTGACCCTGAAATAAACCGCTTTGAAAGCACAACGAAACAGTTGTCAACTTGAGAATTCAACCTAAAATCATCAATAAGTGTATTATGCACATATTTAATGTTCATTATATACATTACGCCAATTATACTCAAGATTGTTCAAAGCCAAAAGCGCTTTTTTATGAATAGTTAATTTTAAAGCAGAATTTTGATGCACTCTTAGAATTTCAATTGAATCACATACCGTTTGAGTCTGTATTAATTATGCACATTGTGTACGTTTTTGAAAAGTCTTACATGATTGAATCTCTTTCAACAGTTCAGTTTCAAATACATTCTATTTAAATTGTGTACACATGAATACCATTACTTCTCGTGAACTTGAATTATTCAAACAAAGCATTTTAAGTTCTGAATTTCTTTGTTACATAAAACATTGTGAATCTGTTTCCGATGCACAGACTTTGCAGAAATATTTACGAGAAGAGCACCCAAAAGCAAATCATCATTGCCTAGCCTATCGAATCGGGGCAGAATCCGTTCAGGAGTTTGCATCAGATGACGGTGAACCATCCGGAACTGCCGGACTACCGATGCTAAACGTATTAAAACGACAAGATTTAACCCAAATCTGCGCTGTTGTAGTTCGTTATTTCGGTGGCACAAAATTAGGTAAAAAAGGACTTATTGATGCGTATAGAGATTCTGTTGAACTAGCATTAGAAACACTTCATATAAAACCGATTGAAAAAAGAGTGCGCTTGAGCATTACCTATCGTTACGAGTTAACCAGTGATGTACAAAAAAAACTACATGGGCTCCCAATAAGAATTGATGAAGTACAGTACAAAGAACTGGTTCAGCAACAAATAAGCTTTCCATACGCAAATGAATCTTCTTGCAAATCGGGATTCGAAGGCCTTCACAATCTCGGGTTAATAATGAGTGATTCTGAATATTATTTTGAGTAAACAGTTTACACTGGCTCCATTTGTTTTTTCAAATGGTCGTGCACTTAATCCCGTTACCTTTTTTTAAAATATAAATAACGAGAATACTAATTTAATACCAGCCTCAACGATGCTTGTATGCTCTAACAAACCCATCAAAAACTAAACGTATTTGTTTGAATGTGAAACCATTTCATAATGCAAAGTTGGGAGCTCAATTAATAAAAAGGGACATTTCCAGACCAGTAAAACGGTAAATGTGAAATAATTATAGAGGTTAACTAACACAAATACTTAAAATATTTATCAATTGACATAAACTCTGGAATCGAGATTAAACCGGAAATTTTTCTTCAACTTAACTTATTTAAAAGCAAACATTCACTTTACTACAATTATTGAGTGCTTAAACGGAAACCCTCAACCATTAGTACAATCGCTCAAGGTGGGATAATTCTGTACTACCGGCTATTAAAAACACATATATCACATCCTGTGTTAAGATTGCTTTAAGGATCTATCATGTCAAGAAGCTAACAATTGTAATTAAGTAATTAATTGATTTCTGATGCTTTTTTTGCTTTTATAGTTCGAACAATCAAGTTTATCATAGTTCCTGACTTATCTACTAAGATTTTACACTCATTTATTCCGATTCTCTTTTCAATTTGTATTTTTTCACTACGAAATAACCGCCACCTCATTGTAAAACTATGAACAATCAAAAAATCACACCTTGTCTTTGGGTTGAAAAAGATGCTAAAGCCGTTGCTGAGTATTATCTGTCTATTTTTAAAGACGGCAAACTCAAAGATTATCGTTTATTTGAAAACACTCCTAATGCAGACGGAACGGGAAGCGATAACAGTTTTGAAACAGCTGTTATGGAGCTTGCCGGTGTTGAGTTTTCTATTCTTGCTGCCGGACCATTATTCACATTCAATGAAGCCATTTCACTCGTCATAAACTGCAAAGATCAAGATGAAGTTGATTACTATTGGGACGCACTTACCGGAAACGGCGGTGAAGAAGGTCCTTGCGGATGGTGTAAAGACAAATATGGTTTATCCTGGCAAGTAGTTCCGGTTGAATATTTCGAACTTATTCACCATTCTGATCCAATAATCAGAGAAAAAGCAATGATAAACACGTTTAAACAAAAGAAGTTAATTCTCTCGGAACTTAAATAAATAACTGTTTAGTAAAAACTAAAATTGGACAGAAGATTAATTTGTCCAATTTTCACTCGGATAATTAATCATCCAGTTTATAAATTCGCACGGAGTTCTTCTTCCCTTTTACGTTTACATCGCCCAATTCTGAGCAATTACCGCGTTCTTCTGCACTTAGTGTTCTAACAACGGCATCACTGGCAATAATAGCACAAGACATTTCTTTGGTCAGACTTTCCAAACGGGAAGCGATGTTCACCGCATCACTGATTACCGTTCCTTCGAAGCGTTCATCAGCGCCGATAATTCCGGCCATAATGGTTCCTGTGTGAATTCCGATTCCGCTTTTAATCTGTGTAAAGTTTTCAGAACGTGATTGTATAACTCTATTAAATTCAGCCAGATTTTTAGTCATTTCCCGCGCGGCTCGAACCGCATCAGCCGGTTTATTCGGGAAAATTGCCATAATTGCATCACCTATATATTTATCTACAAAACCACCGTTTTTCTTGATGGCAGGGACAATAAAACCCAGATATTCATTAATAAAGTCGAAATTTTGCTGAGGAGTCATCTGTTCTGAAATACTCGTAAATCCACGAATATCAGAAAATAAAATGGTGTATTCTCCCTGAACCTGATCGCCTCTTTTGATATCGAGAATTGATTCTTTTCCCAACATTTCGTGTAATTCTTCCGGCACAAATCGGCGATACGCTTCTACCAATCGTTCTTGCTTTTTGAACAACATGGCGTTTTCGATGGCTGTCGCAATCTGACTCCCAACCAGTTTCAAAATAAGCTCATCTATGGCTTTAAACGCACCGATATCTTCACTTTCGACCGAATACACGCCTATAAGTCGTTGATCAACCACTAGCGGAATTACCATTTGGCTATCAACTTTCGGCAAGCCCGGAAGCTTTTTTGATTCCGATTTTGACTCATCCGCAGTCATCATTTTCACGATGCGTAACTTGCTTTGAATTCCGGAAACACGCATTATTTTTTTATGGCGAGCAACTGTTCCCAAAATGCCTTCACCGTATTTCACCTCGGCTCCTAATCCGGAATTTTCGTAACCATGACAAGCTACTACATAAAGTACATCTTCATTCTCTTTTTTAAGTAAAATGTGTGAATGATGAAAGCCAAAAACCTCGTCCAATAGTTGCATGGAGCGATTGAATATACTTTCAGGGTCAAGACTATTGATTATTTCATCCGATATTGATTGAATGATTTTGATTTCATTCGTGCGCCGCTCCAATTGTTCATTCAGTTTTTGAATGATGGTTTCATTCTCGGAAATGTGTTGCTTTATGGAATCAGAATCAGACTGCATGAATCAATACATCAAGCTTTAGGAAGTTTTTCTACCGAATGAACCCGGCAAACAAAGGCGCTTTTGAGTTTAAACACATCCTGCATTCCGGTCATGGAAGCGATGGCCTCTAATTGCATATTCATATCATCGAATAAGGAGCCTTCTTTTTCTTCGCGGATAAATTCAACCTGTAAAATCCACATAAAAATTTCAATCGGATCGATGAGTTGAATTGCTGCTCGTTTGGTTGCTGTTAAGTTGCGAATGGTTTTAGATAAAAACTGATTCGAAATAGCTACGTGATTTTCATCTACATAAAAAACCTGACTTACAATGGTCACATTAGGCATGTCGTTTTCATCAACGGAAACAATCATCGAAGGAATGGCACCGTCCAAGCTGTTTTTAAGTGAATCCGGTATCATTATGAAATCCTCTTTCCTGCCATTTTACCCGGCGTTTGGTTATAAATCTCTAAAACTTTTACGTTTAGTTTCCAGCCGTTTTCTGACATCATTTTTCCGTATGAAACTCCAAAATCAGGCCCCATCATTTCTCCGGCCCATTTTGCGGTGATACTTTTACGAGTATTCATGGCTTCTATTTCGGAAGCGTTTAATTCGGCAACAGCTGTTACAATACCTTTAAACTGGTAAGTAGTATCATCTAACTGAGAGTTACAGCTTACAGCAATTTTGGGGTTAACTTTTAGCTGATCTATGGCTTTTAAGCCGTTAATTTCTGAAACCATTAAGATGATTTCATCTTCGTTTTCAGTGGCAAATATCGCCGGAATTCTTGTAAATCGCGGGTTTTTGTGCAAATCTGTTGTGCCGATTGCAAAAGAACCGGGAATCTCAAATTGCTTTTTCAATTCATCAGTAATCATACCTTCTCAATTATCCTCAAGTTTTCGATGGGGTAACATACAAGTATAATTTTTCTTTCTAAAACATTGAGTTAGAATTATTGATGGCTGATGGCTGATGGCTGATGGCTGATGGCTGATGGCTGATGGCTGATGGCTGATGGCTGATGGCTGAGTGTACTTAATTCAGTTTTTTGATGCTATTTTTTAGTGATGAATCATTTTTGTATTGATAAACAAAAAGATTGGTATTGGAAGTCGTTTTGGTGAATTAAATAGATTATGACTTTCATATTTAACAAAATGTCGCTTTTCAATAGTTCAGTTTTGGAATCTCCCAACCCTCTTCTGTTCATGTTCTGTGAATTTCTCTAACTCAAAAGCATAAGAGGGCTTTTATTACTCGTTTTTCTAGAAGGATGTTTATTTTACTCGTCATTTCATGGCACCTGCGGTGTCCTCGGATGAGGGAATCTCTTTGAATCTACGAGCTGTTTAACACTTTTTGATTCTGTACAATCCTAATCGACATGAGACTCCCGCATACGCGGGAGTGACGTCATGGGCTTGCAAAAAAAGAGTGGACAAAAAATTAAGCTTAAGAGGGCTTTTAACTCAAATTCTTACACAACTCACATCTGTAATCAACAATACTCAATACTCAATCCACATCCGATTCGAAGCGCAGCGTAGAACTGCGAAGCGACATCCTTATTTCTTCAGATAGTCTAAAAACAATTGAGTTGCTTTTGCTCGATGCGAAATGGCATTTTTCTCTTCTTTACTCATTTCAGCAAAAGTTTGTTCAAATCCATTGGGAATAAACACGGGATCGTAACCAAAACCCTTCTCGCCTTTTCGTTCTGATAGTATTTCACCGTGACATTCACCTGAAAAGTAGTTGACTTGTTCTCCATCAACTAAACACAAAACCGTTTTGAAATGTGCTGAATATGGGAACTCTCCTAAAGATGAAAGCTCCGCTATTAGTTTGTTTACGTTTTCAGCGTAGCTTGCTTTTTCGCCTGCATAACGAGCGGAATACACTCCGGGCGCTCCGTTTAATGCATCTACCAACAAACCTGAATCGTCCGCCAAAGTTGGCTTTCCTGTAATTATTGATAAAGTTCTAGCCTTTTTTAACGCATTTTCTTCGAATGTTTCGCCGTCCTCTTCTACATCCGGTAATTCGGGAAAATCAGTCGCACAAAGCACTTCAATTCCTAAAGGCTTCAGCAATTCTGTGAATTCAAACACTTTATTTTTGTTCTTTGTTGCAAGTAAAAGCGTATGCATATGGTACTATCAAAACGGTTAAATGATGAACAAATATAAAAGCTAATCTCTCATTGATTTCAATAAAATGATGTAATCAGAATAACATGTATTTAAAAAATAAAGCCCGTACTTATTTTCACTTAAATAAAGTAAGGGCTCTTATAAAAATTTAAACTAAAATGCTCCGGCCGGACCCGGAAACACAACCGGACTTTCCGTTCCGTCGGTACTAACAGCTGCCACTCCAAAGTAATAATTATCAATAATGATATTTTCGAGTGTGAATTCGGTAACATCACCCACAAATTTCGACCATTTCCATTCAGAATCGGTTGTGTATCGCCAATAGATTTTATAACCGGCAAAACGTGGATGGGCGTCTGCTTTTTTCCATTTTAATGTGGTTGAAGCCTGCACGGCTCCCGAAATTTGCACATCAGCAGGAGGTGCCGGAGCCCAAGCCAATGATGCCAAAACAACAGCATTAAGACCTGTACATTTTGCTACATAAGGGAAATTCACTTTTTCGAGTACATCACCATACTTAATGCCGTTTTCAGTTCTCAAATCTTGATGTTGGCGATTGTAGTTTTCCCATGCTTCCATAATTCGAACTCCCGGAAAACCGGCTTCGTTAAACGGACGATGATGTCCGCCACGACCAAAACGATCGAGACGATAAATCATCATTATATCTATATTTGGTACGGTTGCCTCTCCAACCCATTTGATATATCGTGCTAAATTTCTGCTGGGTGAATCGACCTCTCCGCCAGTAAATCGGCGCAATCTTGCTTCTCGCTCAGTTTCAACAACTCGGGTTCCTTCAGAAAAAACGCGGACTGTTCGGTTATCAACAACACCGTTTATCCCCTCGATATTCCCAATCATATCGTTATTTAAAACTGCATCGATATTCCAGCCTTGTTTTTTTGCGTAATCAGCCAGAATTCGTCCGCCATGTAAACCCTGTTCCTCGCCTGAAAGTGCCGCATAGACAATGGTTGCATCAAAATCGTACTTGGCCAACACTCTGGATGCTTCTAAAATCCCTGCAATTCCGGTGGCGTTATCGTTTGCTCCGGGTGAGTCGTCTTTAAAATTCATCACATCAGAAATACGGGAATCTATATCTCCTGCCATCAAAACCATTCTGTTTTTATCGGTTTTCCCCCATTGAACGGCAATTACATTTACTATGCGAACCTGATTTGGAATGCGTGGTCCAGAGGCTGTATCAGCTACATAAAAGACCTCCAATTTATTTCCGTTTGCTTTTGAAATGGCCTCGAATTCCGCTTTAATCCAGCGCCGTGCTGCGCCGATTCCTCGTTTGTTTGAAACAGTATCTGATAAAGTATGTCTAGTTCCGAAAGAAACCAGTTTCTCCAAATCCTTTTGAATGCGTTCTGTTGAAGGAGCTGTTGCAATGGAATATAATTCTTGTTTTAATCCTTGTGTTTGTGCCTGTGTTGTTACATTTAAAAGGAATACACATCCGAGTGAAAGAATAATTTTGGGGAGTTTCATAGACCTATTTTGCTTTTTGATGTTTTGAGTATACATCATGTATAAATTGCTTCGGTTTCAAGCTATACCAAAAACTTGTAAAGGCAAAGAGTAGGAATGGTTAAAAGTTTAAAAGGAATTTCATTTTTTTGTTTTTGATTCGTTTTTATCGTCCCTTACCTCGGATGATGGAATCTCTTTGAATTTTCGACCTATTTAATGCTTATTAATTCTGCAAAATCCCAAGCAATAGGAGACTTCCGTATGCACGGGAGTGACAGCAAATCTAAAGTTTTATGAGTATCGGAAGCCATCGCTAACCTTGTCAATGCGCGCAATCTGATTAGAACTCCAAGTGCTTACATTTTGCTTCCTTACTAGTTTCTAGATGCCGTTTTTCAACGGCATGACGTGATTATTTGACAAATCCCAACCCTCTTCTGTTCGCTTCCAGTGAAATTTCAAAATTCATAAACAAAGTGGACTTTTCTTATTCATTCTCTCGAATGAGAAAATCTCATACCATTTATAAATCTGGATTCTGCAAAATCCCAAGCAATAGAAGACTCCCGTATGCACGGGAGTGACAGCATTTTCATTTCATCATTTCATCATCTAATCATCTAATCATCTAATCATCTAATCATCTAATCATCTAATCATCTAATCATCTAATCATCTAATCATCTAATCATCTAATCATCT
>SBGQ01000115.1 GCA_006226965.1 bacterium
GAATGGTAATCTTTATATGAGTAGGTATTTTACCTATAGTTTTTATTTCAATCTAAGACTATTTGTCTTATGTGCTATTTTATTTCTACCGATTAGCATATTTGCAGCTACTGTTACATCTGTTACACTGAGCACGAATTACACCAATCATTATACACAATACACCATAGTATTCGCCACCGGAAACGGCAGTACAGATATTGTAGCTTCAGAATCAGATTATTTCATTGTCACATTTCCGTCTGACACTTATGTACCGACTAACATATCCACAACAAACGTTACTATAAATGGACAAGCTGCAACATCTGTTTCAGTCTCCGGACGACAAGTAACAATCGTAACACCAACTGACATTCCAAAAAATGGCGGAACAGCAACCATTATATTCTCGTCAGCAGCTAAAATTCGCAACCCAAAAACGGCAGGCTCATCTTATACTATAAATGTTGATTCCTATGATGGAACTCCTGCTTTAAAAGAATCTGCAACCTCTACTACTTATTCAATTCTTGCTTCTAATACCACAGTAACAGCCGCGGCTGTTACACCAAGCACATCTGTTGAACTGGTTCAGTCTCAATATCAAGTTGCTTTTTCCGTTGGCTTGGGTGGTTATTTAGATAATACATCTACTGTAACATTGACCCTTCCGAGTAATACTACTGTACCGAATGGTGCCATTTCCGGCGTAACGGTAAACAATTCCACTGCTACAGCAACAGGTAACAGTTCGACAAGAGAGGTTGTTATTTATTCCCCTGTTGATGTTGATAATGAAGGAGCTGTTTCAATTCTGATTTCATCAGGTGCCGGAATTAAAAATCCGACAGCAGGAGAGTCGTATATAGCTCAAATTAAAACATCATCTGAAACCACTAATATCGATTCTGATATTTACCGAATTGCACCGGCTACACAACTCTCGTTTAGCTCAATCATCGCGAGCGATGATGAGGTAAATGCTACCAGCGGATATACGATTCGGTTCAATATGAGTACTGTCGGTGCTTTAACAGCTGCATCTGGCGATAAAATCAGTATTGGATTCGATTCAGAGTACACTTTACCCGGAACGATTTCTACAAGTAATGTTTCTGTTGAAAACTTAATCTCCGGATTTAGCGGAAATCCGACAAGTGTTACGGTTGCAGGCGATAGTATAACATTCCCAACGCCTATAAATGTTGCTAACAGTGATGAAATAAAAGTCACGATAAGTTCAAATGCATCTATTGTCAACCCAAGCATTAGTGCAAACTACACATTTACTGCGGCCACTTTCACTTCAGCTAACGCAGTAATTGACGGTAGACAGCCATCCAATCCTATTCTTATAACTACAGCATCATCAACCGTAAGTCAAGCGTCAGTAAGTATTAGCCCTGACCCTCAGCCCAGTGTCGGCTCTCGAACTTATACTATAACCGGAAATGTTGGTACTAACGGAGCATTAAAAGCGGGAACTTCAACATTTGAAATAACAGATTTCCCGACTACAATTACAGCTAGTGCTGCAACTGTTAACGGGACTACAGCTTCTATTTCAATTAATGGCACAGAGGCATCTATTACTGTTCCGGGAACTGTAACTATTGCCAATAGCGGTGCTTTTACAATTGTATTGAGTAACATGACCAACCCGGTTGCAGGAACCTATACATTTAAATTGGCAACCTCTGTTGAGCCAACTGTAGTAAACACTCAATCTTTTACTATTACTGCTACCACTCCAATCACAGTTGGAACGGTAAGTTTGGGTAATGCGGGAGTGAATCAACAAAATGTGCAGTATACCATTCCAATTACAGCTATTTCAAATCTTAGCAATAACAATAACGACTGGATTAAAATCATTTTTCCGGAAGGTACGACTGTTCCAAACGGAACTTTAAATGCGGCTAATATTCTTATTTACGAAAATGTAGGACTTACAACATCTGCTAACCCAACGTCAGCAACAGCAAACTCCAGCACTCGAACGGTTACACTTTATGTTGCAGGAAATAATAAACAACGTTTTGGTGTTCAGTTTGCTACAGGCATTGGCTTAACCAACCCCGTTGTCCCATCAGCATCATATTACAAGATAACAGCAAACACGAGTCAACAACCGACACCTATACAATCAGCGGCTTACACTATAAGTGGTAATGCAACAAGCCCGACAGCCGGTTTAACAACCGCCACACCATCAACCGTAAATTCCAGTGCTTCTTATACGGTTAAGTTCACTCCGGGCACGAATGGTAAATTAGCAGGCGGAACATCTGCAGGTTCAAGTACAATAGATATTTTCTTTGATTCTTCAACTATTGTACCCGGTTCAATGTCTGCTTCTGATGTAACCGTTAACGGTGTAACCGCATCTGCTGTAAATATATTAGGTTCAGGAGCGGGCGGAAGCGTTCGAGTCACCTTGGCTTCAAATCAAACCTTATCGGCAAGTTCTGAAGCTACCGTTTTCTTTAAAACTGCTGCAGGTTTAGTGAATGGTGCAACCGATGGTACTTTTACCATTCAGGTTTCAAGCTCATCAGAAACGACAAACTCTGTCGGAACAAATAATTTCACATTAACCATTGATGCAGATTTAACTGTTAACAGTGTTTCTATTACACCATCAAATGCTAATACTGCAAGTGGATATAACATTAATTTCACTCCTGGTGATGCACTAAGTATTGGCGATAGCCTAATCATCTCATTCCCGGCTAATACGTATGTACCGCCAACACAAGCAAAAGAAAATTTTTTGGTTGATGGCTCAGCACCTACATCAAATCCAATAGTAAGCAGTAATCAGATAAAAATTCTTTCGCCCAAAGCGCTAAGTGCCGGAGTTGCATACAACCTACAAATTTCGAGTTCAGCGGGTTTATTAAACCCCACTTTAGTTGGAAGCAATTACACTCTTCATATGCGAACGAATATCGAGACTACCGAAATTGAATCTCCTCAATATACAGTTGCATCAGCCGGGTCATCTGTTGGAATTGCTACGGTAGCTTTATCTGCACAAACGCCAAGCTCAACAAATGTCAATTATTCTATAAATTTTAATACAGGAACAGCCGGCAGATTACTTTCCGGAACAAGCACTATTTCGGTTGATTTCCCGACAGGAACTAACTATGGAACCTTATCCGCTACGGTAGATGGTTTAGCTGCAACGGTGGGTACAAGAGTAAATAACTTAGTTCCAATTACAGTTCCTGTTTCTGCTACTGTAAATAACTCTGACAATGTGTTGGTTGTTATTTCAGGTATCACCAATCCTACCACAGAAGCTTCCTATACATTAAAAGTTAACACCTCAGTTGAAACAACTCCGATTAGTTCAACATCATACAGTATTACCAATAACGGTAGCGTAACTATTAACTCGTTTGCATTATCAGATACTGTTGTAAATGGTGCTGCTGATTACACTTTAAACTTTGTTTCTGGGCAAAACATGACGGCAAACACAGATTATTTTGTAATTGGTGTTCCTGATGGCGGAACCTTACCCTCATCCATCTCAACTGCAAGCGTAACAGTAAATGTAAACAACGCCGGTACTACCAACGCCTTTGATGTTCAAACAAATTTAATTCAACGTACCATATCGGTTTACACTCCAAGTGCGGTTACAGCCGGGAATACCGTCGAAATTGTATTCCTGAATACATCTGGTATTACCAACCCTAAAGAACCCGGTTCTTATTATTGGACTGCAAAATCGAATGTTCAATTAGTAAACGATACCACGGCTACGTTCCAAATCGGTGCTTCAACACTTACGTATTTATCCGGCTTAGCTGTTGCAGTTGATCCGATAACAAATGCATCGCCGGTAAACTGGACCTGGTCATTTTCCACAGGTAGCAGAGGCGCATTACAAGCCGGGACAGGAAAGATATTTTTGAATTTTGATCAGTCACAATTTAACAACATTCCGATTCCATCTAATACGATTCGCGTATTAGGCTCTATTACAAATAATTTCGTTAAAAATGGCAATACCTTAGAAATTACCATTCCAGCGGATGTAACTATCGGGAATGATTTCCCCGTTGAGGTTACTGTAAGCTCAGCTGCCGGTATTCAAGTTGATCCAAATTTAGAATCACAAGCAGCGCCGACAATTATGAAAGGTCTTGCCGGCTCAAATCAACCACCTATTTCTACAGGTTTAAACGATTATTCGGCATCAACATCTGCTGAGACAACAACCCAAACAAATACATCGAACCCATTACCGGTTGAATTGGCCTTTTTCGAGGTTGTATTGAACGAATCCGAAATGAAACCGCAATTAAATTGGGCAACATTTACAGAAACCGAAAATCTCGGCTTTACCTTATATCGTAAATATGCTTCCGTTGATGAAACATCCGATTGGGAAGAAATTCGTTTCGTTGAAGGGGCCGGATTTTCACAGGAAAAGTTGGATTATTCTTTTGTTGATAAAGATGTTTCAATTGCAGGAAATTACCTCTATAGACTCATTCAAACTGATTTTGACGGAACAAAAACACAAGTTGGAGAAATCGAATTTTTATTTGAAAAACCAAGTCGATTATCACTTTCTCCAAACTACCCCAATCCGTTTAATCCAAGTACGACAATCCAGTACGAAATTCCGAATAAACAACTCGTTCGTATTCAGGTGTTCGATATACTAGGAAGAGTTGTACAAACACTTGTAAATCAAAATCAGCTAGCAGGAAGATATTCGGTTACATTTAACGCTCCGCATTTAGCATCAGGAATTTATTTCATTAGACTTCAATCGGGCGGATTAAGCAAATCGATTAAAGTTACACTCATCAAATAAATTAAGATTGCAATCAATCTGTTTGATTGCTGAACTCAAGAGTCAGGCCGCCGGAAGCGGTCTGACTCTTTTTCGTTATCTCAACTTATTTTAAGGTTTTGCTTTTTTTGCGTTGATGACACATCCACACATAAAAAAAGCCGACATGGCATCACATCGGCTTTAGTAGGATTAATTAAAACACTTAGTTTGCTGAAACAGGAACTGAAATCATGGTTCCGTCCCACATCGCATTCAATTTGGTTGAAGTTCCTTCTGCTTTATCAAACTTGATGGTAAAAGCTTCCCAAGTTTCGCTTGTTGCTGAAGTCGGAACTTTCACGCTTAAAACATCTTTACTGGCATCGTATTGATATGCACCCCATTGGCCTAGAGCTGAGTTAAAAATTAAGGTCCAAGAGTCTTTTTCAGGCATACAAAAAACAGAATAGGTTCCTGCTTTTAAAACTTTATCGCCCACTTTAATATCGCCTGTTGTGGTTAGTTGGGTAGTTTCGTTTGCACCAAAACGCCAAACTTTACCAAGCGGAACTAATTCACCAAAAACCACTCGTTCTCTTTTGTGCGGTTGGGAATATGTAATACTGATATACGTTTTATCTAACATGATTTTAGCCAATGCCATCGGAGATGGTTTAGGTTCAACAGCTTTCTGTGCAAAAACCGAAGAGCTGATTAAAACCGTTAATAGCAAAGCAAAAGATAATTGGATTGTTTTTTTCATAGTTGTGCCGAGTGTTATTTGTTTTTGTGTTGTTAAAAATCGCCTGACCAAATGCCATAAGTACCATTCGAAGTGTTATAGATATACGAGATTCCTAAATCTAACCTGATATTCCCAAATCCGGAAGTATATCTCAAACCTACTCCAAGTAAGGTATTAGAATTTTTGATTTCATTGATATGTGTTCTTGTAAAAAGTACACCGTACACATTTTGTAAATACCAAGGAATTAAAACACCACCATCTTCAGGGTAAAGAAATGGAAATGTATATCGAGTTGATAGCTCCAGTATTTGTTTTGAATTTTCGAATGGCATTGATGCTCCGGCATCCCAAACAAAGTCCAATGTATTATATGTGGGGATTTTTGGCTGATATAAATACTGACTTCCTAAACGTAATGAATGATTTCGAAATAGTGGATTTGACAGAAATCCATAAGCACCAACAATGAATCCCAATCGTTTTTTTTCATTTGTATTATATAGGTTATAAAGAGTGTTATCTACTACATCCATATCTAATTGAGTGTTTAAAATAAACCCTTCGGATGGCTGTAAATCTCTGGCTCGTTGTAGTAATTTTAAATAGAAGGACGATGACATACCAACAGACCAGTTATCCCCCTTAGCCAAATTATTAATTAACGATTCAAAATTTGTACTACCGGTTGTTATTGGATGTGCAAATGAAAACCGCATCCATTTGAGAATTGGTTTTATATACAATCCAGAATAATTGATATTATTTTCCAAATGAATCGATAGGGGTATGCCAAATGTTAATGCTTGTTCCGCCAATACCGCTACTTCATTGTTATTAAATGGAAACAGGTAAGGGTCTTTGTATACGCTTACCTCAAAACCGGGATAAAATCCACTGTATCGGTAGGTGATATCATACCAAGCTTGTTCATATTGATGTGAAAACTCTGCCGTATAGGTATGCCGCTGTAAAACATCTGTCCCGACAAGTATAGCGCCAATTTTATCACCATAAGTTCCCGTTTCATAAATAGGTAAAACAGCTCGTGGTCTTAACCAACTTACTTGAGTGTAATGAGGTTTTTTTTCAAAAAGTTTATGCGATTCTGCTGTAGACTGCCAATATCTTTTTTTATTGGTTTGTTGATGTTTCCATAAGCTCGAATCCACTTCAACTTGCAAAAAATCGGATTTCTGTACAACTGAAACCTGTTGTTCGTTATCATGCTGAACAATAACCGCAATCAGAGAATCATTGTCAGCATAGTCAGCTTCAAATGCGTTAAACAAGGAGTTTGTTAGTTGATGAACCTTTCCTGTTTCCGGTTGATATTCGTACGTATTTGCTGTTCCGGTATAATCTGCGGTAAACAATAATCGCGTTCCATCCTCATTCCAAGAAGGATCGAATACAGAACCCGAGCTAAACGCTATATCAGGATTACGCTCAAATACTTCATTTATCTCTTCTTTTTTTGAAATCCATAAACCCTGTGTTCCGTTCACATTGGCTACCAATGCAATTATACCCGTTTGTTCAGCATAATCCATATCTACCAACATATAATTGTCAGGATTTAACACTAGTTTAATTTCATTGTTTTTTATGGATACTAATTGATTAGAAGTCCCTTTTGTTTGAAACGCCCAAACGTCATCATCAACATAAATTGGACTATACACTCTGTCTTTTGTTTTACTCGAACTGCCTAATTTCTGAACGGTTTTCGTAACAAGATTAAATTCGTATACGTTGGCAATAAACGTGTTATCTAAAATCGGATGAACATCATATCCGGCAAATAAAAACGCTGTTTTATCCGGTTTGATGTCTGTTTTATAATCCTCAACCGTATTTGTAGTGAGCAAACGTTTGAGTGTTTTTGTCTGCGTATTCAGTGCAAAAAATCCTGCTTTAAAATCATAAAACTGTCCGTAAACCAAGAGGTTTTTATCATCCAACCATTGCGGTCTGTGCAATGCTTCTCCTGTTGCTTTTGTATCCAAGCGCATTCCTTCAACCAAAGGCAAATCTCGAATTTCTGCTTGACGATTACGCTCGTTTTCCAGTTTTTCTAGTTGATAATCCCGATAAGCGCTTCCCGGCCATTGACCCATTTGATACCAATAGGCCACTCCAAAACCAAAAATCGGCCAACGATTCACAAAATCAATAATATCACGAGAGGCTTTTTCTCCATGAGTTTCTTGCACCCAATGCACAAAATCGTACCCACCTTGATAATGTCTATCGAACGGACGAACCTGATCCGCTGAATTTAGTAGTTGACCGAAACTCCATCTGCCTGAACCTGAAAAAACAGAATTAATCTGATTGGTAAAAAACGGGAAATTTCCGCGACCTGACTCATGCTTTAGTATTTCAGATTCATAATGCACCGCTAAGCCTTCGTGCAGACCTACAGGAGCGGAAAAATGCAATGAACGAGCTGCGTCGGGCCAAAACGGATAAATTAATCCTCCTAAACCAAATTGGGGAACTACCGAAAAATGCTGTGCGTGAATTAATTCATGCGGAAGTACATTTTCCAACCAACCACCTGACCTCGGATTTAGCACTTTCCCTTTTATAGATGGGATTTCAACTTCCATTCTAAAATTATAGGGTGTTACATACCCATTTGACCGATCGTTATAGGCATTTAAAACAACCGGAAAGTTGTGTAATGAACCACCTGTAAGCGATTGTGTTTGCGAATAATGATGCTCTAATAATTGAGCCGAAACTTGCGCCAATGAATCATTTCCATCATGGAAAATGATTCTAAAATGCTCTGTTTTTAGTTCGAACCAATTTAACGACGGACGATAGAGTTGAGCAGAAACTTGCAGAAAACTAATCAAACAAAACAAAGCAATAAAACCGATACGAATCATAAATGGCTTATTTAATTAACTCAAAGTGTTCTTTTACTCTCATTTCACCATTTGGGAAGCGAACAATTTGTTCGCGCTTTTCAGGAAAATAATATTCCTTGTTTATCCAGACCGTAGCTTCACCCGAATGCTGATTTTGAACAAAAATCTGAAACGAATACGAACCATCCTTATTTATTTTTACAGAATCGTAACGTACCCACGAACTCACATCACCTTTATATTGATCTGGTGGCTGCAAAGTTGTAAGCATTGCTAAATTGTGTAATAAACCCATTCTGTACATGCCAATCCAAATACTTTTCGTGAGCGAATCCGAATTCTGTACTGCTTTCTTTTTTTGATTTGTTGCAATCCAAAGGGAATCTTTTTGGCTAAACCAACTCATTTCTTGCGGAATATGACCAAAATGTCCGCTAGCACTTAATTTTGAAATCGAATTTCCATGCAAAATTAAATCACCTTTTAAATCAACTTCAAAAGCCCCGGTTGATTGTATAGCATACGCTAATTTGAGTGAATCTTCTAGGATGTTTTCAAACCCTTTTTTTTCCAGTAATGCTAATTGTTCATCAGCAGGAATAGAACAGGAAACAAAAAGCACCAAAACAGCCACAAAACTCTTAAATAGATTTACCATTCGGATTATTTTACTTAAATTAGATTAATTACTATTTCAATTT
>SBGQ01000166.1 GCA_006226965.1 bacterium
GAGTTTTAAAACTCTTGCTTCGTTAAACCACAGCCAAAAGTTATTTTTTTTCATTATGCTTTAAGCCGACATCAATAAGTTCGGTTTAATGCTTCGTTTTTTTCTTGTTTTATTAGTTTTTGGGTTAGAGTTTGCTCGGGCACAATCGGTTACATCGCCAAAAGAGTCCGCTTTTTTTACTCGTTATTTTCAATTGGGGGATGAATTACAGCGGAATAGTATAAACAGTATAGTTTTCGACGAATTCGGATTTTTGTGGATAGCAACCAAAAACGGGTTATTTCGTCACGACGGAACCAATTTTCAGCGATTTCGACAGGATATTAACGATAGCTTAAGTATTCCTGATAATTTTGTGCGGGATTTGAAAAGAGTTCCAGGGAATAAATTAGTCGCTGTTACCGATAAAGGCGGAGCCGGGTTTTTTGATGTAAAAGAATGTTCCTATTCAGCGTTTGATTTCAGCGATGTAGAACCGTCTGAAATTCCTACCCGTTATTATTCGGCTTTTATTTTATCTGATGAATCCATCTTGCTTGCTACGGAACAAGGTGTCTGGAAAATCAATCCAGTAACCTTAAAAGCGAAAAAATGGAATCATGAAATTCCGTTTTTTACAGGTTCGGTTCGTACAATTTTCCAAAGTGCAGATTCAAGCTTGTGGTTCGGAAGTTTAGGTTCCGGCGTGTTGAAACTTGATCAAACAGGCAAAGCAGAACACATCGATTTAAGTGTTTACGAAAACCCGCTTATTTGGAATATGATTGAAGTTGACCAAGAGATTTGGATGGCTTCGCAGGGCTGGGGAATTCTATCCTATAATAAAAAGACTAAACAGATAACTCGTATTTCGGTAAATGGAAAAAAGCCGCTGCAAGACCGCATTTTAGCATTGGCAAAATCGCCGTTTGCATCCATGGAAGTTTTTGCGGGAGGCTGGGAAAACGGCTTATACAGTTTACATTCGTTTACCGGAGAATCTAAATCTGTGGTTTTAAAACCGGGTTTAGAAGAGATGTCGGTTTTGTTTTTGCAATCTGATGAGCACGGTTTATGGATTGGTACAGAATCGGAAGGGTTGATTTATCTCCGTAAAGAAGTAAACGGATTTACGGTTCTGGAAGAAAGCAATTCGGGCATGAAAAGCAATCTTACCAGAAAGATATTGGCTGTAAATGACTCCACTTTTTTATTGGGAACGATTTTGAACGGGCTTCAAACGGTTCGAAGTTCAGACTTCTCGAATATAGAAACGGCATTTCCTGAAAAGCTAAGTAAAGCAAATATCACCGATTTAAAATGGATAGACTATCCCAAAACTATCGGAATTGCCAGTTTTGACGATGGTGTTTGGATTTGGGATGTTTCCAAACACAGATTTTCACAACTTAAATGGTCGGAAAACGGTTCAATTGGCGGCGTACAAAGTTTGTTTCGTGCGGATAGCTCCGTTTACTTTGCTTCCACTCAAAAAGGTTTAATTAAAACGGATTTGCATGGTGAAAATCCGGTGTTTTACAACTCGGAAACACAAAAAGAGCTGTCGGTAAATTATGACAAACTTCGACTCATTAAACCTTATAATGAACGGTTTTTATGGATTGGGTCGATGTTAAGCGGGTTGTTTCTATTCGATACTAAAACACAGCACTATCATCCTGATATCACACAAAATCTAAAGCTGAGCGGGTTTTTAACCAATGATTTAGTAAAAGATAAAACGGGAAATTGGTGGCTTGCACTGGAGAATTCGGGTATAACCGTTTGGAATCCTGAATCAAATAAAACAGAATATATCTCGGAAGAAAATGGGCTGATAAACGATAATGTCCAGAGTTTAAATGTTGACTCCAACGGAAAAATCTGGATGTTTACTACCTATGGTTTCAGTGTAATTGAGCCAGCAATTCAGTATGTGCATTCTTTTAAACGAAAACGTGATATCCCTTTCGATTTCTTTTATCGTGAATCACTTTTTGAGTTTAATGATTCTACATGGTATGCTCCGGCCGATGGCGGCATTCTGAAAATCAATCCATCAGCCATTAAAAAACAAAAAAATCTGCCTCGTTTATATCTGAGTAAACTTGAAACAGGTTCAAAAACACTGGATTTTGCCGATTTGAATCCGCAGAAAGACCCCTTGGTTATCCCGTATACAGATAGAAGTGTTCGGTTTTCGGTAAGTGCGCCTCAGTTTTATGAAACGAATATTCAGGGATTTGAATACCGCTTGGTCGGCTCAGATATTACTTGGACCAAACAAACCGGTTTTGAGCCCATCATAGTAAATAATTTGAGTTCGGGTTCTTATGAACTGCAAGTTCGTGCAACGGGACAACTGCTTCAAGAGGTAATTCCGGTTCAAAAATTTGAATTTGAAATCGGGTTTCCGTTTTGGCGTCAATATTGGTTTTACGGCTTAATAGCGCTACTCATTAGCACGGTTTTGTATGTGATTTACAGTCAGTACCAAAAGCGGAAAGCGGCATTAGAACAACTTCGGGTTCAGATTGCCAGCGATTTACATGATGAAATCGGCGCATCGCTCACAAAAATTTCGATTCAGGCCGGATTGTTGAGTGTTGAGCAAAAACCGGATGGAATGATAGGGCGCATCAAAAAGATTGAAGATTCGAGTCGGGAAATTATTCGTTTGATGAGTGATATAATTTGGGCAATTGATTCGCGAAAAGACACCGTAGAAGATTTAATAAACCGGATGAAAGAAACCGCGTTTGATTTATTCGAAGACCAAACTATTCAGTTTGAGTTTGATGAACAGGTGCAATCAAAACAACGTGTATTGCCGTTAAAAACCAGAGAAACTCTTTTTTTAGTGTATAAAGAAGCCATCACTAACAGTGTAAAACATTCGTCCTGTTCAAAAATTCAGGTTCAGTTGAAGATGGATTCCAAATCGTATTCACTTTGGATAAAAGATGACGGACAAGGATTTGACGGTAAAAACCCTGAACGAGCCGGGAACGGTTTAAAGAATATGGAAATGCGTGCAAAACGCGTAAATGCCCGTTTTACAATTAAAAACCAGCAAGGAACGTTGGTTCAATTGAGCGGAGAACTTCCAAAAATCCCCTATTTATGGGATTGATAAATCCTTATTAAGCCATTAACCTCAGCATATGATTAAACTGATTATCATCGAAGACATTGCAGAAATACGCGAGGGCTTAAGCGAATATCTAAGTACAGATTTTGAATTCAATCTAATTGGTTCCTTCGATTCTATTGAAACATTTTTGGAAAACCATGTATTCCCCAAGCCGGATATGGTGTTATTGGATATCGGTTTGCCCGGAATTTCAGGAATAAACGGCATTCCGCTCATTCAGGAACGGTTTCCAGAAACAGAGTTTCTCATTTTGAGCATTTACAGCGATCACGACAAAGTATATCAGGCCTTATGTGCCGGTGCCAGCGGTTATTTGTTGAAAACAGAGCCCTTAGCGCAGATTAAAAGTGCATTACTGGAGTTGAATTCCGGCGGTGCGCCCATGTCGCCGCAAATAGCTCGAAAAGTAATTCAACATTTTCGTCCGGATATAAAAAGGGAATCCAAAGCAGATTTAACACAAAAAGAGCGCGATGTGGTTAACTATCTGGTAGATGGTATGAGTTATAAACAAATTGCCTATCAGATGGGAAATACGGTAGAAACAATTCGTCACCACATTAAAAATATTTACAGAAAGCTACACGTGAACTCGAAAGCAGAAGTAATCGGGAAATCGCTCAGAGGTGAGCTTTAAATTATTCAGAGAGTGTGCAGAATGTAAAAGTGATTTTTATCGCCTTTCATAACTGCATTTTTGCACAGTAAATCAGTCCCCTTTTTATGGGATTGAATCCCGTTTTTAGAATAGAAATCTTTGTAGGGTAACAATAATTAACCGTTTACACTATGGGATTTTCAGAGAAAAATAGACGCACAAGCATTTGGACTAAACTCGGGTTACTCCTTTTTTTGAGTGTTATCATACAAACAAACAGTAGTGCACAGTATTTCAGTGAGCAGGATATCGACAATCATCAGATAAGCGAATTGGAGTATGCTTCTTTTCGGGCTGTTGATATAAACGGCGACGGTTGGATGGATGTGGTTTCGTGGACGAGAGATACTTCTATTGAAAGTGAATTGTCTTCAAACATCTATATCCAAATGAATCGAAACGGAGTGTTGACCACTCAATTAGCCAACCTTCAAAACTTGCCCAGAGATTTGCGTTTCGATTCGCGCATCAATCTTGAGTTTTATGATGCAGATGCAGATAATCTGTTGGATGTATTCATGATAGATTACATTGACAATGGTATTCTTCACTTTAAAACCACTTTAGATGCACAAGGTAATCCGGTTTTCACCTTTGTGCAGGAATGGGAAAATCCGACAAACGAATATCTTTTAGATTTGTCATTCGCCGATGTAAATGCGGACGGATTTATGGATTTGATTTCAAATGCAGGTTTATTCATCAATTCAGGAAATGAGCAAACCTTTGAATTAAGTTATGAAAGCTGGAATAATTGGGCGCCCGGTAGCTATGTAAATCTCGGGAGCGAGGGTTTTAGGACGTTTATCGTTTATAGCGGTGATAAAGAGTTTATTCGAACAGGAGATTTTAACCAAGACGGATACGTGGATGTGTATTTCAGCACCATGGAAGCCGTATTGCTGAATAATCAGGGAAGCGGATTTGAAGAATTTGCCTTGCCAACCGGTTTCTTTCGTCCGGAACTTGCAGATATTAATCAGGATGGACGTTTAGATATTGCCGGAGTTCGGACTGATAACTATACGTTTGGTTACGCCCTAAATCTCGAAAACGGGTTTGAATTATCGGATTATGAAATTGATTATTTCCGTTTTGTAGATAATGATGTAGCCGATTTAAGCGGATTGGGCCGCCCAGAATTTACACTCGGATTTCTTATTTCAACTCATGTTGATTCCGTACAAGGATTCGGAGTTGTGCCGAATTATTGGAACTCAGAACTTGAACCGCATCAAATTGTAGAAAATATGCCGCGCGAGAATGCGGTAATTTTAGATGTTAACGGCGATTCTAAATTAGATGTGCTCTTAAGCGGAGATGTTAAAGCTTTAGGAGAAAATTATTACATCAAGTATTTGCAAAACAGGATTGCGGTTGCCAATGTAGCTCCGGCTGCGCCTTCAGCCATTACGGTTGCAACCAACCCGAATAGTCCGGGAAGTGTTTTTATCACATTTGAAACCCCTGAGCAAGCCGATCAAAATCAGGATTATCAATTGTTTTATGTTGATTACGATTTAATGGATATGGAAACGGGCGAATACCTTACAAAAGCTTTAGCCAAAGAAAACGGAATGCGTCTAAGTGGTGATTTCGGCACGTTTTTGAATACCGGGAAAATTACTCTTCAACATCTGGAGCAAGAAAAAACCTATAAAATTCGTGTTCAATTTGTGGATTTGGGAATGAAGGGTTCCGCATTTGCTGAGTTGGAATTTCAGTTAGAACAACAAAATTTGCTTCCCTTAGCTCAAGAATTAACCGAAAGCTGGCAAAATTATACTATTCAATGGGCAAATCTGAGCGGTAATTCGAACCCAGAATTTATTGTTCAGGGGGAACTTAATGGAAACGGTTCAACGGCAGTGTTTCAGATTAGTGAACAAAACCAGATTGAGTTGTTGGGAAATATGGGAATTCCCGAACGTAAAGAAGCACAATCCTTTTGGTTTGATTTTAATCAGGATGGAATGCAAGATGTGCTCATGTATGGGAAAGACCAAGCTAATTTTTATGAACTATCCGTTCTGAAAAACTCAAACGGAATTTTTACACCTGTTGCAACGGATGGAATCTTCCTTGATAATGTTGAACCGGAACGTTTGATATTTACGGATTTAACAGGGAAAGGAAGAGGCGAGTGGCTTGCTTTTCATCCTGATAATGGTTTGCAAGTTTATGAGTGGCGATACGAAGATGAACAATTACGCTTCTCATTGATGGAACATCTTTCACTTCCTGTTTCTGCATCAACTATTCAGGGTATTCAACTTGCCGATGTTAATCAAAACGGAAAATTGGAATGGTTGGTTATTCAAACGGTTAACGAACAATTAGACTTGGTACGTTTTGAACAAAATGAGCAAGGAAATTGGCAGGAATTGGAGCGAGAGTCGTTACTCATGAGTCAATTAGACTTGCAAAAAGGAATGTATGTGCAGGAATTAAACGAAACAGAAATTCCGGAATTTGTTGTGTACGGTAAAAATTCTTCGGACGAAAATGTAGTAAAGGTCTTTGCCTACAACAGCGATTTAAATGCGTTTGAAGTGATTGTTCAACAGACATCAAGCGGAAAAATTCTATTCGATTTCGCTGATGTAAGCCTAAACGGATATCCTGATTTTATCTTAATTAAAGAAGACGCTGAGCAAAATCCGCAGTTTACGATTAATCAAAATGTAGCTAATGCAAACGGCACAAGACGGTTTCAAGAATGGAATGATGGTTTGGATTTTGTAACTCCGTTAAAGTCCGGTGCTGTTTCAGTAACCGATTACAATGCCGACGGAAAGCCGGATATTATTCTTTCAGGATATTCTTCGGAAGGTGAATCCAAAACAACGGTTTATATCAACAACTTTGTCGGCGAAGTGCAAGCTGCTTCCGTTCCTGAGCAAGTAACAGCGATGTTGCAAGAAAATAATCAGGTATTTATTCAATGGAATACTTCAAATGATGCTCAAAGCGGTAATGAAGCCCTGCACTATCAGTTACGTATTCAGGATGCTGAAACGCAAGAAGAGTATCGTATTATAACCACTCAAGAAAACGCAAACATTCCCGCATCTACTCAAATATTACCCGTTTTCGGGACAGAATTGATGTTGAGTTTACCTGAAGGAAAAACGTATTCAATTTCGGTTCAATCCATTAACGCGAGCGGTGTACATAGCGCATTTTCACAAGCTGTTTCGGTTGAAGTGCCATATTTGCCATTTGCAGAAATAAAAGAGATTACAAACGATATAAGTAACGGTCTGGCAAGAATCGTAGATGTTAATGCCGACGGATTCTTAGATATTCTTCAATCCGGTTACGGTGGTTTTAATTTCTTCGAAAGCGGAGTTTGGTTGAATACGGAAAAAGAAGATGGCTCAAGGAGTTGGGATTTTCAGGAAATGCCAAGCTTGCCGGAATTAGGTGCATCACGAATCAGTTTTGGAGATATTGACGGTGATACCAAGCCGGATATGCTTATTTCCGGAGCAACGAGTACCGGGTTAAAACAAACCAAAGTCTATCAATTATTTACGCAAGGCGTGGGTTATTCGTGGTCTGAGCGTCAGGAATTGTCGGGAGTAATAGTTGGGGATTCCAAGTTTTTTGATGCGGATAACGATGGCGATTTAGACCTGATATTGACAGGTTCTGGTTTGTACGGCACCGTTCTCGAATTGTATCTGAACACGAATCCGGCGCCCGGAACCTATCGTGAAAATCCGTTTGAATTAGATTTTGAAGCGTTTTCCCCAGCTATCGGATACGATTTTTCTTCGGTTGATGTAGCCGATGTAAACCAAGATGGTTGGTTAGATGTGCTCATCAGCGGGAATAATTATTCAGCAGTTGGCGGAAGAGGGTTAACCACTGACATTTATATGAATTCGGGCGGAAGATTTACGCTAGATGAAAAGGCATCAGAAAACTTGCCCGAGAATTATCACGGAACGGCAAAATTCGCAGATGTAAATAATGACGGGTTCCCGGATGTACTAGTAGTAGGAAGAGAAGGTGCCTTTTTGAGTATTCATCAGGGAAAAAATGATGATGGAACGATTGCATATACAACTTCCGCTTTACCGATTCCGGCGAGCGTTGGTGCACGATTCGATGTCGGCGATTTAAACAATGACGGTTTTGTAGATGTGATTGTAAGTGGCCGTGAACAAATTGACGGAGCTAATACCGACCCGAAACGCGTGTGGATGTTACTTAATACAGGTGACGAGAGTTTTGAATTAGCCCCGGAAAAATGGACAGCCGGATTCCCGGAAACATGGAACGGCTCAGTTGAAATGGGCGATTTGAACGGCGACGGTTCGATGGATGTGGTTTTTGCGGCATCAGACTTAACAAAAAAAGGGCGTGTGTTCATCAATCAATTGCATTGGATGGCGCCGGAAGAAATTCACTCGAATGAGCAACCGGAAGCGCCACTTCGTCCTCAAATCATATCAAAAAACGGAGTTCAGAAGTTGACATGGAGTTTTGGCGGAGATGACCATACTTCGGCAAAAGCCATGCGATATAATATAAAAATGAGTTCAGCAGAAATCGGCGATAACCTAATTCGCTCTTCCGTTTCCGAGGATGGTAAACCACGTTTTATGACAAGCGGATTCGCCGTAAATAGAATGGAAGTAGATGTGCCGGAAATTAATCCTGATGAGGTGTACAGGTGGTCTGTTCAGGCAATCGATCAATCAGGAAAACACTCAGCCTGGACTTTCGGAGGAGTGATAAACGATGAAGCATCGCAAGCCGCAGAATATCGTTCTTTAGTTGAAAACGGTTCCGTTGAAAAACGAATTAACATGGTCTTTATAGCAGAGGCCTGGACAGAAAACCAACGAGAAGCATTTTTTGCGGAAGCTGCAAGAATGGCAGATTCTATCGTAGCCATTTCACCCTACAAGGAATATCGAAATTTCTTTAATATGCACGCCATTTTTGTGCCTTCAAACGATGGCGAAATCACGTATTGGAACGGAAATTCCACACAAGAACGGGATACCTATTTTAATGCATATCGAGATAATTACAACAATCCGTATTACATAACTATCCCGAATGCAGACGGAAAAAATGCGCAGAATTTGGCGACGAACGGCTCTCGAGAAGCCGGAGATTATGCTGATGGTTTCGGCAAAGTAGATCAATTATTAAGTCGATTTTTACCGGAATACGATTTGGTTGTGATGCTGTGTAAATCCAATTCATTGGCAGGTTCTGCGGTTTTATGGCAGGATAGAACCATCGGATTTGTTGGAATTCCATCGGTTGATGCCGCAGGAAACCGTTTCAAAATTGCTAGACATGAATTGGCGCATTCTTTAGGTTTGGGTGATGAATACGGTGCAAGTTCGAACGTACGAGATCATTTTCAGGCTGATTTTCCGAATGTGTTCCGCGCAAGTGTGGTTAACAGAAACACGGCTTATGAAGAAGCGCCGTGGGCAAAATGGTTAACAAATGAGTTTAATTACCTTTCTTTTGGCGGGGCGTTTAACGGTAATGCGACTTCACACGGTTTGTTTGAAGGCGGGCAATACGTAGATAGAAATTATTTCAGAGCGCACTATAATGACATTATGCGCGATTTTACGGTGAATAAATTTGGTCCGGTAAATCGCGAGTGGTTAATAAAAGCGTTTTATGGTTACCGTTGGCATGTAGAAGGAATGCCTGAACCGTTTCACAGAATACGTCCGCTTCATTTAATTGAAGACCACACGCCCAACGAAGAGCTTATTCAATTAGAAGTGAATCAATCCTTGGAATTATCTACAGATTTGTTGATTCCTTCGCATGGTGGCGGTTTGCAAGTTGTTTGGCGATTGGATGGTGAAGTTGTTGAGACGGTATCATCGAGTATTCAGATTCCGTTTAACGAATTGAGCAGTGGTGTACATCAGGTAAGTGTACATGTAAAAGACATCACACCGTATTCTGATGAAATTCCGGCAGAAGCATATAATTCTATAGAAAACAGACGCTGGGTGATTCCTGCAAATGATGAATTGGGCTATCTGAGCGACGAAGTTGAGTGGACGTTTACCGTACCCGAAACTGTTGCAAACGAGCAATCAACAAGTCCAACGGAATTTGCCTTACATCAGAATTATCCGAATCCGTTTAATCCAAGCACACAAATACGTTTTAGTTTAGCCAAAGCAGGATTGGTTCGCTTAGAGGTGTTCGATGCTATCGGTAGGAAGGTCGCCGTTTTAGCTGAAAATCAATTTAGTGCAGGAACACATTCCGTTCAGTTTAGCGGACATAATCTATCTAGCGGAATCTATTTTTACACACTTAAAACAGAACAACAAAGCTTGACAAGAAAGATGATGCTCATCAAATAAAAAAAGAGCATTATAGGGTACTGAAAGGCATCAGGCGGAAGCTTGATGCCTTTTTTATAGATTGGTTTCCATTAATGTTCGTGCTTCTTGGATAATGCGCTGAATTCGTGGTACTTCGTAGCCCAATTTGGTAAGAACAGACTCTGCTACAACTAATTCCCGGCAAAGTGTGATTCCTTCATTCAAAATCTCTTGTTTTTCTTTTTTTGTGAGTTGATGTAATAAGGTGATTGGCAGAAGTTGAAAGCGTTTAATTTTATCCAACAAACTTTCACCGTTTGGGCTATCCCAACCCATGCTCCACATAGAACTGCATCTGGCAAAGGTTCGGGCATCGTCGGTAAGTTTGGTATTGGTAACTAAACCGCCTGAGATAAATCGTTTTTCATCAGGATGATCTATAAGCCAACGTTCCTTTAAATCGTTAATTCTGGAATTCACATATAATGCCACTTTAACATCGGATTTAACGCCCGATTGATTGTGAAATTTGCATTCAATGAAACGTAATTCGCTCTCGTTTTCAACCAGTACATCCACTTCGTGAAATACGCATTTCCCTTGAAGAACCACACCCGTTTTTGTAGAATAACCTTCTTCACGATAAATAGCAGCCACTAAATGTTCAAAAGGAAATCCGGTTGGCCCCAATTCCATGATTGCTTTTTTTAATTGATACGTTGAAGCTGCCGGACGATTTTGCATCTTCAGCAATTTGAATGCGCGCTCGTAAATTTTTTGAGTACGCATTCCGTTAATCAAATCCACTTCAACCGTGTTGGCGATGTCCTCGGCAATATGTTCGTTTGCCCCGCTTCGGACTAAAGAAAAAATGAGCTTATTCCGATTAAAAGGAACTAACTCGCCGTTGGCTTTTTTTATGAGTGTTACATCGTGGACGGACATTCAGTTTTACTCCTCAATTTGCATAGGATAACAACCTAAAACACGCAAATTCGCCGATTTGCCGGCAAGTTCTTTTAAGGCTTTTATTACTTTGGGGTCCTTATTATTTGCTTCAATGTCTATGTAAAATTGGTATTGAAATGCTTTATCCGGACGCGGACGAGATTCCAATTTTGTCATGTTAATTCCGTGTTTATCTAACACAGAAAGACATTTTAAAAGTGCACCTTTTTCGTGTAGCGTTGCTAAAATGAGAGAAGTTTTGCTAGGTAATTGTGGATCAACATCAACAGATTGAGCGCCAACGGCAACAAATCGTGTATAGTTTTCAGGGTAGTTTGAAACGCCGCGTTCAATAATGTGCAAACCATATAATTCAGCAGCGAGTTGACTTGCAATTGCAACCTGAGATAAATCATTGTCAGTTTTAACTTTTAAAGCTGCCATCGCTGAATCTCCGTACGACTCAATGGTACTGCCTCTAAAGGTTTCGAGATACTTTGAACATTGGACTAAAGTAAGCGGATGAGAAATAATCCTTCGAATATTTTCTTTTTGAATAGGTTCGATTGCCATTAGACAATGCTCAACACGAATTACTTCTTCACCGACAATATGAAGATTATGAGAGCCTAATATATCGTATGTCTCGTTGATAGAACCTGCCGTTGTGTTTTCGATGGGCAAAATGGCTACATGTGCAATCCCTTTTTCAACCGATTCAGCTGCTTCTTCAAAAGAGGCAAACCCTAGACAATTCACTTCATCATACCGTTCCTGAAAATGACGCAAGGCAGCTTGGTAAGAGTAAGCACCCTCAACACCCTGATATGCTACTGTAATGTTGCGTTTAGTGTTTAATTCATTTTGATGATCTACTAAAGAATGATTTTGATATCGGACTGACTGGAATATGACTTCCCGAAATAAATGCTCAGCAAAATAGGGGTCAAGGCCGCTGGAAATAGCTTTTTCTTTAATTTTTTTGATGAGTAACTCTTCACGCTCAATATCTCGGATTTGTGTGGTAGTCGAAATTTTTGATGAAATTACTTTACGAACAATATGCTGCCGCTCAGCTAAGGCATCAATAATTTTTTGATCAATGGAGTCGATAGTGTCCCGAAGTTGTAAAAGTTGTTCGGGTTTCATGGAATCTGACATGGGAATCCTTAAAATGTTACAAAAGCCGTAAGTAGCTGAAAATTAATTCATAAGATTGTTTTTTTCATCAACCTGAGAAAAAAAAGAAACCAAGTAAAATCTTTGAAGTTAATCGGGTACAAAATTCAAAAAAATTATAGTTAGCAGTTCGGTTAGTCGATACTTATTCCGATGAAAAGGTTCAGTGTATTTTGGTGTCTTTATTTAATAGTGTTTATTCATCTTGGAATAAACACTAAGGCTGACGATTTATCGCATTACCGAGCAACCGTCTGGACTTCAAAGAACGGTTTGCCCCAAAACTCGATTTCGGGCTTAATGCAATCAAAAGACGGATATTTGTGGTTCACAACCTTAGAAGGCCTCGTCCGATTTGATGGACGAAACTTTAAAGTCTATAACTCCAAAACTATGCCGGGCAAGTTCTCATATGATAGAATGACCGCCTTCACCGAAGATGAAAACGGAGTTATTTGGGCTACTACTGAGGAAGGCGGATTGTACAGTATTAGCAAAGACAATGTCAGTTATAAAAAAATATCAGAAGGCTTATCCAGCAGATACGGAACGGCATTACTTGCTATCTCAAATGGAATATTAATCGGAACAACCGGTGGAGTACTAAAACAAGAAGATGGTGTATTAACTCCTTGGCATGATAATACCATTGGCGGAAAGCACATCTCAAAAATTGAGGAGCGTAAAGACGGTACAATCTGGATAGCTACCAGCACAGGCTTGTACAGAACGGATAAATCTACAGGAAAATTAGTTTTAGAGCCGTTTACAAACAATAAACGGGTATATGATTTCGAGTTTCTTGATGACAGAACGGTAGTCATTATTTTGAATGAAGAACTCTATGTACTAGAGGAGCGAACATTTAGAAAGCTATTCCCGCCTAAGGAATTAAAGGTGCCGTTTAGATTATTGAAAGACCATGATAATTCAATTTGGATTGGAACAGGCGGATACGGAATTTGGAACTGGAAAGGGCTTGATTTCAGAAATGTGAATACGGAATTGGGAATTAAGCAAGATGTAATCTGGAGCCTTTTTGCTGATGAAGAACAAAATATCTGGATTGGAACCAATGGGGGCGGAGTTATCAAATTAACAAAAGGTCCGTTTTCGATGGTGACGGGAAGGGATAATCTGAGTCATCCGATTGTTTGGAGTTTAAGCGAAGCTCCAGACCGAAGTATATGGTCTGCAACGTATTTCGGCATTAATCAGATGTATGGCAATAAGGTTAATAATTATTATTTGGATGGCGTTTCTTCTCAATTTTTGTGGACGGTTTTGGCCACAAAAGATCATGTGTATGCCGGTTCAAATGTGGACGGATTATTTGAGCTAAAAAAAGGTTCGAAAAAGTTCACAAAAGTTCAGGATCTACCCAAAAAAGTATCTATTGTTCGATTATTAAAAGAAGATGATAACGGAACAATTTGGGTCGGTTCTGTAAACGGGTTGTATAAAAAAGAAAAGAATGGCTGGGTGGAATTCCCTCTTCCGAAAGAAAAGCGTGAAGTAAAAACATGGTATCAGGAAAATAAAAACCTGTTTTGGATTGGAACAAAGCATGGAATTGCAAAAATTGAGCAAGAAATTATACAGCCTGACCCATTTCCTGATTTTCCGGATGTGGCGGTGCGCTATATCACATCGTACGGCCCGAACAGATGGATATTTTCAACCGAAGGTCTCGGACTTATCTTTTATGTAAATGCGAAGCAATACAGAATGGATATTTCCAATGGATTAAACTCCAATTTCGTCTCTTCTGCAGTAATGTTGGATAGTATGATTTGGGTTTCAACCAACTCGGGGATTTCAAGTTTTAATAAAAAACATATTCAACGGTTAATGGACGATCCCGGCTATCTCGTTCCTGTCCGTATTTATGACGAGCTAGACGGTATGGAAACTGCAGAAACCAATGGCGGTGTTTATCCCAATATTATTGTTGATGAATTCGGGAAAATCTGGTATCCGACTATGAATGGCATCGCAGTTTTAGATACGAAAAAAGCGTTGCAGGAATCGCATCTCGACCCACGGATTTTTGTTGACGAATTACGAATTGATGGTAGCATCGCGCCCATTCAAGACCCTATCAAACTAAAAAATGAACATAAAGAGTTATTCGTTCGATTTAGCGTAATTCAGTTCGCTCAACCGGAAAGACTACTGTTTGCGTATCGTTTAAGCTCAAAACAAGACTGGGTGCCGCTCGGCGATATGCCCATAGTGAGTTTAAACCAAGTGGCAACCGGAAATCAGGAGTTAGAATTTAGTGTCTGGAATAAAGAAGGACGAATTTTAAGCACAAAAACCGTTTCTATTACAAAAGAACCACACTACACAGAATCGGCTTGGTTTATTTTGTTGATGATTAGTATCGGAATCGGGATGGGCTTTGTATTGTATAAAATCAGAATTTTGCAGTTAAAGCGAAGTGAAGAACGGTTGAACGCCCAGATTTTAGAACGTACTGAGGCATTGGAAGAAGAGAAGGAGAAGTCTGAAAAAGCATTGCTGAAACTCGCAAAAATAAATGAGCAGTTGAAGGCGGCGAATAAAATGAAAAACGACTTCCTGAGCATCGCTGCACACGATTTAAAGAATCCCTTAAATGGAATTATGGGTTTTTCGGAATTACTTTTAGATGAGTTCGAGCAAGACCAACGCCTCAAACAAATGGCATCTTATATTCAAAAAAACTCTGAAAAAATGCTTGATATGATTGAGCGATTATTGGAGCAGGGTAAAATGAATGAAGAGCTCATGAACATGAAAATGGAGAACACAGATATTAGCGAAATTGCGTGGACTGCTGCCGCTGAGTTTTTCCCGATTGCCAAAAAGAAAATGCAAAAAATCAGTCTTTCGATGGGAGATCAAACCATTATACAAGCAGATGCGTTTTGGTTGCGTGAATGTATTGATAACCTGATTAGTAATGCTTTGAAATATTCGCCCATCGGAACAATTATTCATGTTCGCACGCTTAGAGAAAATCACGAAATTATATTGGAAGTTCAGGATTCCGGTCCGGGAATAGCTCCGGAAGATAGAATTAAGATTTTTGAGCCATATAAACGTTTAGATCATAAAACTACTGGTGGTGAAACTTCAACCGGATTGGGATTATCAATCGTTAAGCGTGTTATGGATCAGCATCACGGAAAAATAGAAGTAGATAGCGAAATCGGTGTTGGAAGCACCTTTCGATTGATATTTCAAGCGGACGAAGTCGGCGCTGAATTGGTGTAATATTGGTATATTTCGCCCCTTGATTTAATTTAACATACACAAAGAGTTCTCATGTCTGAAGCCGAAGAGGTTGACGTTTTACCGGTAGAAGAAGCGATACCAGCAAGCATGCCCATAATTCCACTTCGTGATACAGTGGTTTACCCATATACCATGTACCCGATTTTGATAGGAAGAGCAGGTTCTATCGAAGCAATAGAAGCCGCTATGGCCTCTGACAAATATTTGTTACTGGTTGCTCAAAAAGATTTTAAGGTTGAAGAACCCAAAGAGGAAGACTTATTCCAAATTGGTACTGTCGGCAAAATTCTACAAGTATTGAACTTGCCGAATAACATGATGAAAGTATTAGTCAACGGTCTGTTTACGGCAAAATGGAAAGCAGAAGAGACTGAAGATACGAGTTACCATGTCGGTGCTATCGAACCAATCGATTTAACGATTACCAAAGCGGGACACAAGAAACTCGAAGCGCTCATCAAAAAGACAAAAGATAAATTTGAGCGGTACACATTTATTAACGAAGAAATTCCGGAAGAGGCGCTTCTCTCATTCGGTTCCATGGAAGACCCTATTCAGTTGTTTTATTATGTGTCTTCTTTTATTGATTTAGAAATGGGTGAAAAGCAGAAATTGCTTGAAGGAACCGATTTAGTTGCCAAATACACCAAATTACTGACTCACCTCACTAAAGAAATTGATTTACTCTCAATCAGTTCGGAGATTAATGAGCGTGTTCAGGAAGAAATTCAGAACACACAGAAGAAATATTTTATTCAGGAACAGATTAAAGTTCTTCAGGAAGAATTGGATGATGATGACTTTGCCGATCCTGAACTTGCAAAAATAAAAGAACAGCTCGATGCTAAAAAGCTGCCTGAGCTCGCTCGTGAAAAAGCTCTGGAAGAATTAGATAAGCTGAAAAAAATGCCTCAGATGTCGCCGGAATACGGTGTTTCCCGTAACTGGTTAGATTGGGTTTTATCACTTCCTTGGGGCGAATATTCTGCGGATAATCTCGACATTCTGAATGTTAAAGAAGCTTTAGATAAAGATCATTTCGGACTTGAAAAGCCAAAAGACCGCATTTTAGAACATATTGCGGTTCTGAATCTGGTTGAATCCATGAAGGGACAAATTTTGTGTTTCGTTGGCCCTCCCGGAACGGGTAAGACTTCTTTGGCTAAATCGATTGCCAATGCGATGGGACGCAAAATGGTGCGCATTGCTTTAGGCGGCGTGCATGATGAAGCCGAAATTCGCGGTCATAGAAAAACCTATATCGGTGCTATGCCGGGTCGAATTGTACAGGCAATGAAAAAAGCAGGAAGTATGAATCCTGTAATCATTTTAGATGAAATTGATAAAGTGGGTCAGGATTTTAGAGGCGACCCATCTTCGGCGATATTGGAAGTTTTAGATCCGGAACAGAATAATACATTCTCCGACAATTACTTAGAGCTGGATGTGGACTTGTCGCAAGTTATGTTTATCACTACAGCCAATATTGCGAATAATATTCAACCGGCATTGCAGGATAGAATGGAGTTTATAGAGCTTCCGGGATATTTAGAGCATGATAAACTGGAAATTGCAAATCGCCATTTAATACCAAAACAACTAAAAGCGCACGGTTTAACAGCCAGTAAGGTGAAATTTAAAGATGATGCCATTATGGAAATCATCCGCAAATATACCGCTGAAGCCGGAGTTAGAAACCTTGAACACCAGTTAGCGGCCATATCAAGAAAAGTAGCTAAACAGGTAGTTGTTAAAAAAGCGGAAGGTAAAAAGCCGGGAGTTACTACGGTTACTATCGCGAAAGTGCATGAATTATTAGGTGTTGAAAAATACCGCGATCGTGCATTGGACAAAAAAGACAAGATTGGTTCAATCAGCGGTTTGGCTTGGACAAGCACAGGTGGAAGCTTATTGCAGATTGATGTTGCTTCGATGCCCGGTAAAAACAAATTCTTGTTAACGGGTCAGTTAGGTGATGTAATGAAAGAGTCGGCACAGGCAGCCTTAACTTACATTCGCTCCCACGCTGATGAATACAAAATTGATTCGGCTTATTTTGAAAAGAATGAAATTCACATTCACTTGCCGGAGGGCGCTATCCCGAAAGACGGGCCTAGTGCAGGAATGGCGATGACTTTAGCGATGCTTTCCTTGCTGAAAAAAACTCCGGTGCGACACGATATTGCATTAACTGGTGAAATTACCCTGCGTGGTGAAATTTTGGCAATTGGCGGTTTAAATGAAAAATTGCTTGCAGCTCAACGGAATAAAATTAAAACCGTTTTAATTCCGAGAGACAATGTTCGTGATTTGGATGATATCCCTGAAAAAATAAAAGCAGGTTTAGAAATCGTTTCAGTAGATCATGTAAGTGAAGCGGAGAAAATCGTTTTTACAAAGAATGTAAGAGCCTAGTTTTAGAGCTGGAACTTGTACACAAAAAAGGCTGACCGGTAAAACCGATCAGCCTTTTCAATAAAAAAAAGATTAAGAATTACTTTTCTTTTCGGTACTTAACACCCGCTTTTAAAATACGGTTCACACCGTTAAATGCAGCCGTTTGGTAAGCTTGGGAGTAAGTCGGGTAATTAATGATATTTCTGATGAAATAATGAATACTTTCTCCGCGAGAAATTACACTTTGTCCTAAGTGAATGATTTCCGTTGATGATTCACCGATAATGTGAACACCCAAAAGTTTAAAACTATCCGCATCAAAAACGAGCTTTAACATACCGTGTCCGGCGCTGGAAATTTGCGCACGAGTTAAACCGTCGAAATATGCACGACCTACACCTACATTAATGCCCTCACGAACCGCATCTTTTTCTGTTAAACCGATGCTTGAAATTTCAGGAAGAGTATAAATGCCGTAAGGAACCAATCCGGAAACTTCGCCTGCAGGAATGTCGAACATATGGCAGGTTGCTAAGCGGCCTTGAGTAAAACTTGCAGAAGCAAGACTCGGATAACCAATTACATCCCCAGCTGCATACACGCTGCTAACAGAAGATTTAAAATCTTTATCAACTACAATAAATCCGTCGTCTGAAGTTTTAACGCCTACTGATTCCAAACCTAATTTTTCCGTATTTGGAATGCGGCTTCCTAAATACAGTACTTGTTCGGTTTCAATAACGTGCAGAGGTTGGTCGGAACCGTCGATGGTGTAACGAACTTCCGTTTTATTGCGCAATTTGTTTTTCACGATTCCCATAACATGCGCATTGTTTTGGATAAGAATGCCTAAATCGCTGAACGATTTGTTCAATTCAGCTTTAATTTCTTCATCTAAAAAGCCCAAATAATCGGAGTGAGCATTTAATACAGTAACGATAGTTCCCATTGCTGCAAAAATTGATGCAAATTCTAAAGCGTGAACGCCTGCACCAATAATTACCAATCGGCGTGGAAAATGATCCATTTTAAGAACCGAAGTGCTGTCTAAAATGATATTATGGTCAATATCGAATGTGGACGGAGGCATTGGACGAGCACCGGTTGAGATAAGTACTTTCTCGGTTGTATAGGTGTGTTTCATGCCGAGTGTGTCGGTAATTTCAACGGTGTTGCCATCAACTAATTTGCCGTATCCGCGAATGGTTTTAATTTCATTTTTGATGAAATAGTTTTTCGCTGATGCGGTTTCTTTAGTCATTACTTCGTTTTTGAAGCGGAGTAAATCGGCCATAGCATACTTTTCGAACGGTTTGCGTGAACCGGCCTTATGCTGATAAATTAAGTTATGATATTTGTAAACGGTGTACGCCGCTTCACGAAGTGCTTTACTGGGAACAGTGCCTGTATTAATCCATGCGCCGCCAAATCCTTCCATATTGGCTTCGACTACAAGTACATTTTTTCCTGCTTTTGATGCCTGCATGGATGCAGAATATCCGGCAGGGCCACTTCCTAGAATAATTAAATCAAAATCTTTGGACATATTTCCGGGCAAACTATGGTTTTATAAAATTTGACTTAAGATACATTTTTGTGCGCATCATTACGAAATGGGATTCCCGAATTTAACGGAATGCTTGGTGAAGCGCTTTTTTGGATGGAAGTCGAAAGAAGAATGTTAATTTAGATTGCTGATTGCTGATTGCTGATTGCTGATTGCTGATTGCTGATTGCTGATTGCTGATTGCTGATTGCTGATTGCTGAATTCGGATGGCGGAGTTTTAATTACAGAGTTTATCAATTAATGTGCAAAAAGCCCTCTTTTTCCGGTGCATATTTAAGCTTTATCTGTAATAACAAGGGAGTAGGAAATATCAGTCGAAAATGAAACATGGTGAATTTGTGAATAAATATCTTTTAAACCCACGTTTGATAAAAACTTCAAAACACACAAAAAGAAGATGGCTAGGAAATGAAATTGGTTTTAAATGTTACGAAGTTAATCGCGGAAATGAATAATAAAACCTAATTTCCTTACTCCTTACTCCTTACTCCTTACTCCTTACTCCTTACTCCTTACTCCTTACTCCTTCTCATTTATACAACTTATCATATACAGTCGGACCCTTTTTCGCTAAAAATGCAGGCCAGCGTTTCCAGTCCCAATATGCCCACCAAACGATAATCGGGATAATTGTCCAAGCCAATTTGTAGTTAGTTAATACACCGAAAATGCCAATCAACAGTATAGTTAATAAAGCGTGACCCATTGCACCTGCATTTGAATTTTTATTCATAAACACGTTTTCAACATAAAGGGGCGCCGAATAACTTCCTCTAAATCCGATTGATAAAAGCGGCAGGATACAAATCACATAAAAAAGCAGCATGTGCCAGCTTATTTCATAAATCGTGTACATAAGGCCGAAGCTAAGTGCAGCATCTAAGACTAAAATAACACCAATAAGTTTAAACCAATTTAGAAGCATTTCCTGTCGCGAGCGGCTATATAGTTCTCCAGCAAGCCAGAAATCGCGGTAAAAACCAAAGGTGTTCATAAAGATTTGCATCAGAATAAATGCAGGAGAGAGAATCATATACGAATAAATATCCAAAATCTCGGTATTTCCGCGAGCACCGATTCCCAAGCCCACTAATCCTAAAAACAGTTTTGTTCCAAAAGCAGTAATAAATCCCATTCGGATTCTTGGATTTCGAAGTGTTATCTCTAGCATCAGCTTAACAATTGATGGCGGTTGAGTTGAACTTTCGGATGAATGACCACCTTCTTGCGACTCTAAAATGGACGCATCAATCCATAAACCGTGAATAAATAAAACCACGAACATGGAAGTATAAACCGGAACCAGCCAGCTTGTAGAAAGGCTTAAAGTTGAAAAGTGCAGCCATAATAAAAAGGCTAAACCGACTGATGCAACAATGGTAATTACAAGATGCAAGGTGTTCGAAATCAGTCTGAAATCCAGACAACGGCGTAGGTTTCTGTCTACTAAAATCCAACAAAAAACAGCTATTGCCATAGCCGGCAAGGGATGCCATGTTAGTGTTTTAGAAATGGCTGTCATCAAAACAAAAAATAATCCGTAACTGATAAAAAGCGATGAAGTTAAATCGTTGATGAGGTGTCCTAAAGCTCGTTTAGTTGCAGAAACCGGGTAAATGGTTGCGATAAACCGAGTGCTTCCCTTATACATCGGGAAATAGTTTTTAATGATGAATGAAACAACCGTAAGGAGTAAAAAAACAGCAGTTACTCTATTGAGCGCGGTATTTCCTAGAGGATTTTTTTCATTGATTTGGTCGAGCAAATAACCGTACAAAACCCCGTAAGCAATGGATAAAAAAATCATGATATAACGCAGACCAAGCGCTAATCCATTACTGGAATCCAGAAAAATCTGTTTGAGGCGAAGTTTTAAGATATAACTCAGCATACGATTAAGCCTCAAGTAACCAGTTTACGTCTTCCAATGTACGTTCCTGCCCCTGAAGCATTTCGTAGAGTTTGGTTTCCATTTTTTCCAAACCTTGTCCGGTAAAATTAGCTGCTGAATCCGCAAATACCACATGTTGACCGTTAATCACAATTACATGAGAAACCAGTTTTTCTATCTGATCCAGATTGTGAGAGGAAATGAGCAGCAGTCGTTGAGGAGTTATCCATGCTTTAAAAAATTGAATCATTCGAGTGGCAGAAACCGGGTCAATTCCTGAAAATGGTTCATCCAATAACAAAATAGTTGGTTTGTGAAGTAAAGCACTCATTAGGCCCAACTTCTTTTTCATTCCGGTTGAATAGGTTGATGTGCGTTTTTTCATGGAGTCGCGATCATCAAAAAAATAATCGAATAAAGATTCTATGCGGAATGTTAAGGTGTCTTTATCCAAACCATATAACAAACCGACCAGCCATAATTGCTCCCAACCTGTGAGTTCTTCCATGAGCGGAAGTTTTTCGGTGAGAATTCCTAACTGTTGTTTTTGTTCGATTGTAAGAGTGTGCGCATCGCTTCCCAAAACGTGAACATTACCTGAACTCGGTAAGCTCAAACCGGCTATTAAGTTGATTAAAGTGGATTTTCCCGCACCGTTTTTGCCCAATAAACCATATGTATTTCCGGCTTCTAAACGGAGATTTACCGTAGAAAGAACTGTTTTCTTTTTGAATGATTTCGTTACATCTGATAACTGAATGAGCGTTTGCTTGAGATTTTCCATAGACCCGTTATGATTAATTCCGATGGAATATACTGTAAATGCGAAATTTCTGAATGGAGTCAAGCGCTCTAAGTCTAACTGTTCAAGAAAAGTCAACAGGGCTATCATTTTTCAAATATGATTTTAAAAGTCGGGAGCTGTTTATTAGTTTGTTTACATGAAAACAGACTTTGATTTACAGCAAAATATCCTCGAAAAAACTGCTGAATTCGTAAAAATATCACTCGAAAAAGCCGAATCGGGTCACGATTGGTGGCATATTTGGCGCGTTCGAAATACCGCTACTCACATTGCAAAAGCCGAACAGGTAGATCCGTTTTTGGTTGAATTATGTGCTTTATTGCATGATATAGGCGATTATAAATTCCATGACGGGGATGAAGAACTCGGGCCCAAACTAATTCGAGAGTTTTTAGAATCCATTCAAACGCCAAAAAGTATTATTGAAAAAGTTGATGATGTAGTTCGAAATATATCTTTCAAAGGAAGTTTAAATTCTCATGTAGAAAAATCGATTGAGCTGCAAGTTGTGCAAGATGCCGACCGACTCGATGCGATGGGCGCCATTGGAATAGCCCGTGCTTTTTCTTTCAGTGGTTATATTGGTCAGTCCTTTTACGACCCGAACATTCCACCGAAACCGGGTCTCAGTAAAGAAGAGTACAAAAAGCGAAAATCGACCTCAATCAATCATTTTTATGAAAAACTCCTTTTGCTGAAAGACGGAATGAACACAAAAGCAGGAAGAGCATTAGCCGAAGAGCGCCATCGTTTTATGGAATTGTATCTGGAACAGTTCTATAAAGAATGGGATGGAGAGGGTTAATCAAGCAACAAAAAAAGTATTCCAGCCAGTGTTCTCCATTAACGTTTTATGTAAGTGCTACTTCACTATTTATTTGAAATAAATTGATTCAAAACGTCCAATATTGACAAAATATATAAACTGACCCGCGCTTAATCACTTTGTGCGTATCTTTGGCAAAATTCAAATTTCTACATTCGATTGAACAGCAACCTTTTCATTAAAAACATCTGGAATCTTTGTGTTCAAAGATTTTCACTTCGCAAAATAACTTGGGTTGTATTGCTTTTTAGCATTATCGGAGCCGTTTTTTTTCAGATAGAATACGTTTATCCACAATTATCAGTGGAACATCCGTATTCAGATGCACTTATTTATCAAAATCTGGCAACCGGCAATCTGCATTTTTTTGGCCCGACACATATTACGCATCGAATTGTATTACCGGGCTTAGTTCAAGTAGTTCATAACCTTACTCAAACTCCCGTTCATTATGTATTTGCAGCGTTTAATTTGTTGATGTTGATTCTCGTTTTATGGCGAGTGTATCGAACCAAAGACGGATTGACCTGGGCATTTTTTACGTTTTTAGTGCTTTCTCTGCCGGCATTTTGGCGCGGCTTTTTTCTGCCGATGACGGATGCTTTTTTATGGGGATTTCTAACGCTGTTTTGGTTAGAAGCTGAAAAAACAAAATCAAATCCTTTGGCCTTGTTTTTATTGTTTTCGGCTGCCTTATTCAGTAAAGAAATTGCCGTTTTGAGTTTGATTTTTATTCCGTTCAGCTCGCTGGAAAACAAAAAAAAGGTGGTTTTATCAACCATTTTACCCATTATGTGTTGGCTGTTTTTAGAATCTTATTACAGTTCGGGTTCACAATCAAACTATGTATTTCAACCAGAGCGCTGGTTATTCGACATTCAAAAAAATCTGTCATTAAACCTTATTTGGGCACCAAAATATGTGCTTTCCGGTTTGTCCGGTTTTTTGGTTGCCTATGCTTACCGTTGGTTTATCACCGGAAAAAAATATGTAGTTGAAATAGCGCCGGAGCTCATTTTACTCACGCTTCTTTTATTAATTGCACCTGAAAACTCGCCTAGAATTTTGTTTTCATTTACCGGTATAATGGCACTTCGATTAAGCACAAAAAAAAGCCACCTTCTGTAATAACAAAAGATGGCTTTGTTCTAGGTTGTAACCCGATTAGAATTTATTTGATTAAGACCATGGATTTGGTTTGCACCGCGTTACCTGTTTTTAAGGTGTAGAAATAGGTTCCGCTCGATAAATCATCAGCCTGAATCTGGAATTCGTGGTATCCGGTTCCCAAGTTGGAATGCGTAACAGCTTTCACTTTTTGTCCCAACATGTTGAAAATATCAAGCGATACAAACTCAGCCTGACTTAACGTGAATCCGATTGTAGTAGATGGGTTAAAGGGATTCGGGAAGTTTTGATTGAGCGTGATGCTGTTCGGGTTTTGAAGTGTTTTCCCGTTTTCAATGGAAGTGTTTAAGTCTTTTACACTCAATTTTGCAATAAAACCTGCTTGTGAATTTTCAGGTGAAGTCAAGGTAAAAGGCGCCAAGTCCAGAGTGCCGTTGTAATCACCGAACAGATACAACATCCCACCGTCTTCATCAGCGTAGAAAATATCTAAAGGGGTAGTGCGGAAAGGAACTTCTTTACGAGCAATGCGGTCAACACCTTCCGAGCCTGTTCCTGCTAATTGTTTAACCCATTTGAAGGTTCCTGCAGAATCATACATGGCGATAAACAAGTCGTTTTCGGAATTGGTATTAAGAATAACCGGCTCATCAGTATCCATGGCAAAGATGATTTTTTCCGAAAAACTGCCAAGAACATACACGTTTTCGTGGGCATCAGAAGTGACTTTAAAACCCTCCGCAAAACTGAATCCAAATTGTTTTGCCCAAATGGCATCACCTTGCAAGTCGTATTTTACCACATACCCGTCAATGGCATCACCTTCTGTATTTAATACGATATCGGAGCCTACAAAACTGGCTTCCCCGTTAAATGAGCCCGTAACATAAAACGAACCTTGCTGGGTACTTTCAATATCTAAACCTATTACTTGTTCTCCGGCGCCGATAAAGGACGCAAAATACCAATTCCCGTTAACATCCCAGCTCATCACCATGGTGTCGTCTGATCCGGTATCGTTATCCCAACTATCATCCGAGTTCGGAAATTCAATAATACCTTCACCAATAGTGGTAATAATGTTCAAATAACCTAAAGTGTCTGTGGAGACTGAGATGCCATTATCATCGTTCGGGGTTCCGAATGTAGTAACTCAAAAAGGTTGACTTCCGTCTTTATCGAGTGAGGCAATGAAAATATCACTACCGCCAACAGAAGAAACGGTTTCGCCAAAAAGGTTTGTTCCGGAAAAACTCCCGATTATGTAAGGATAACCTTCACTGTCTAATTCGATATCAGCAACTGTATTTCGGCCGGAAGCTAATGAGGATTCTGAACCCTCGCTGTTACTCTCGCCACCCATTGCCCATTCGAAGGTGCCGTCTTGGTCGTACTTGGCAACGAATAATTCAATATTAAGCAAAGACTCAGAGCTGCCGGTTAAGGCAAAAACGGAATCGCCATCTGCATCACGGAAAGTCATGGAGCGAACAAAACCACCACCGACGTATAGATTATTTTCGGAATCGATGGTCATAGCTAAACCGCCATCAACGGAAAGATAATCATCGGATAAAACGGCTCCGTTTCCGGTACGAATCCATTCAATTTCGTTATTGGTATTGATTTTAATAAGGTACAAATCATAGCCTTGTGAACTCTCGTACCAAACCTCGTTTACTTCAATTTTTCCGGTAAAACCACCGGTTATATAGAGATTACCGTTACTGTCTCGAACAGAGCGGCCAATCTGTACCACACCATCACCCGAAATATCGTATGCATCGGTAAAGGAATACATTTCGGAAGTGACATTCCCGTTTTTTAGGTTCAATAAATCCATATTCGATGCAAACGAGGGTCGGAAAAAGCTTGCATTATTTATTCTGAATTTTAAATTACTAGAGCCAATCGGAAATGCGAAGGCCGATAATTGTTGCTGAACAACAACGGTAAAGAGTAGAATAAAACTCAGCAGTAGTTTTTTGTTAAGGTTTTTATTCATAGATCCTCCAAAGGATTAAGGTTTTTTTATGACGATTAATACAAAAATGAAAAGTGCTCCAAGCGTATAGAAATTCGGATTACGCATATAAAAGCTAGAAATGTTACTCAGTACCACTCGAGATACTAAGCTTCCGTTGATAAGCCAAGGAATACTGTGGGTGATTTCTCCGAAAGGATTGGTAGTAAACGTAAATCCCATGGGCGAAGATTTCGCAATTGAGCGTCGGTATTCAATACTTCTCATAATGGAATACCCGACCAATCCGTTTGGCATCGTAGAAAGTACTTTACCGAAATGCGTTTCATTGGCTAAGCCTGCAATAAAATTTGGATTAGCTTTCAATATGGATTTTGGATTGGTAAATAATAAATCCCAACAAATAAGCGGTTGAACGCTAGTTATTCGATTGTCTTTAGTTAAAAACTTTAGAAGGCCTTCGTTTTTTCCGGTGCTAATATGAATCAAATTACCAACTTGAATAGCTGTGTTAGACAAGCTTGGGAAGGTTTCTGCTAAAGGAACTTTTTCCGTGAAGGGCATTGCGTGTTCTTTTCGATACACATTCAAATCATTCGCAGTAATAGTTCCTTCTAATACATTCCATGCAAACTGAGGAGTTAGAAGTAACGCCGCATTAAACACTTCGTAATTTCTGTTTAAATAGTGTTGCAGAGGCGGAATGGGGGCACCTTCTTTAAAAAATTCGATATCAAAACTGCCGCTTAGTACAGCTGTTTCCCACTTTAATACATGGCTGAGTAGGTATTCCTGTACTTGTTTGTTTTCTTTGAATTGAATGGCAACAGCACTTTCCGGCCAAAGAATTAAATCAGGTTTTTGGTTTTGAATTACCGAATCTGTAGTAGTTACATAGGTTTGCATAATAGAAACCCAACTACTGTCGGTCGCAGATTTGGGATCCGGATATTCTTCTTGAATAGCCATAACCGAAACGGATTTATTCAAACGAGGTTCGTATTCGAGTTTTGAATATCCTAAGTACAAAAGAGGGAGTGCAAAGTGAAGTAAAATTATCCCCGTTTTTAGAAGTACCTTTGAGTTGCCGAATAACTTAAAACCACTACTATTTTTATTAGTACGAATAAAATGAAGCAAGGCATAAATGGCGATGTTCAGACTAATAATCCACGTTGAAATACCTGTATATCCTGTAATGTCGATGTATTGAATTAAGCGCGGGTAAGAAGCCTGGCAAATGGATAAGGTATAAATCGGCATTCCGAATAATTGCTCAACAATCCAGTAATCATAGGCTGGCCAAAGAAAGGCAATTGCAAAAAAGCTTCTGGTTAAACCGATACGGTTTTTTAGGAAAAAAATGAGTTGCAATGGAAAACTGAATAAAACAGCTCCAATCAAAATGACGAAAAATCCGGCGAGCGGGCTATTAATTAAAAAAGTGCCCAGCGCAAAGGTCAAATAAATAGAAGCGAATAAATAGGAGAGAACAAAGTGAGATAAAAAGGTTTTTCGTGACTCTAATGCTAGAAACAAAGGAAAAAAAGCAGCCCAAGCTGTAAATGCAAATGAAAATCTATGCCATTCGTTCACCGAAAGACCCAGTAATACGCCTCCGAGAAGTGTTAAAACACCTGCTCTAATTACACTGATTTCTTTTGTTTGATTAACTGTTTGAACGGCCATTGAACTGCGATAAACGAATTTTTATTCATTGTAAAGTTGATGAGTTTTATCGTTTTAAAAGTGCCAAAAAATGATTCCGGAATGCCAAGCTGTATTTCTTTCAACGTAAATGAGCTATTTTGCCGACAGTTGAGTACAATTATTTGAAAACGATTACTCATTGTTTAAATCCATAAAATGTTTTCTTCCTTGAAGTTTTATTTAAAAGTGTTATGTCTTTTGTTGTGTTGGTTCGTTTCAATCAGTACAAAGACATGGGCAAAATCGGATAGTGATTCATTATTACATGTCGGGTATGATTCTATTTTAAGCAAAGGGGGACGTTATTTGGTGCTTTCATCCAATTGGTATATGAGCGTTGAAAAGCCCGAAATCAGTATAGATGGAAATGCAATTCCTCATGATAAATCATTTACCCACTTAGAATTGATTCAGGAGTTTAATAAACCGGATTGGGGGAAATTTGCATGGTTGGAAACCTCGTTTTATGTGGATTCCAGCTTGGCAGGTGTTCCTTTAAGTCTGTCTTATTTTAATCTTCAACCGGTACATATCTGGATTAACGGTAGGTTGATTTTACAAGCCGGGAAGCCATCAAAAGAAAAAAATGAAGAGATTCCTCCCCTGTTTCTAAAAGCTGAAATGGCTGGTGTAACCTTGAGAGAAGGGAAGAACACCATGCTTATTGAGCTTTCTGCTCATAATGATAATTTTTTAATGCTTGGATATACGGCTTTTAAAAGTGGGATTATGCTCCGAGTTTACAAACAATTTGATTCATCAATTAGAAGAAAGAGAGCGTTGACATTTGGCGGTACAGCTTTACTGCTGCTTATGTTATTAATTGTGCATGCTTTCCTGGCTTATAAATCAATCAACAAATACCATATATATGTCACCTTATGTACGCTATTTACTCTGGTGCACAATTCCTTAAGTTTAAGTGATTCATTTTTTGATTGGAACTATTCTGTTCTGCCATTTTTTAATGTTTCGTTTCCATTATCCTACTTGCTCTCCTTTTATTTTTACATTTTTTCTGTCCGAACCATTCTAAAACTCAAAGCGCATACAGCGTATTATACATCAACGCTGATAGTGTTTGCGGCACTCAGTTTATACTTTTCGCATACCAATGCAAATGCGCTGTTTTTTACACTCGGATTAGCAACCATTCTCTTTTTGATTATCAGTATTCAGTCTTTATTTGAGGCTAAAAAAGTTTCTGCACAGACACGAATCGGAGTCTTAGCCGGAGGATTAATCGTAACTGTTTTAGGTGCGCTTCTGTATTTAATAGTATATGTCGTATTCGGTGTCTCGATTGAAATTCTTATTTACGTTTCCATTCTACTTTCCTACTCAGGAATCCCGGTTTCACTCACGCTCTATGTAATTCAAAGCTATTCTGATTTATTTGAGACCTTGGAACAAAAAATTCAAGAGCGAACGGAAGAGCTTGAAGCATCTGTGCGTTTCAAATCAGATTTTCTGAGCAATATTTCCCATGAGTTCATCACGCCTTTAACGATCTGCAAAAACGTACTGCATCTCTCACAGGCAAATAATAAAACGGATTCCGTGCTTCAAAACGATTTTTTGGTGATTGAAGACAATCTAAATCGCTTGCACAATATGGTGAAGCAATTACTGGAACTCACCCAAACCGACCAGCGCGAATTAAAACTTAACAAAGAAACCATATTGGCGTTGCCTCTTTACAAAGATGTAGTTGATGGGTTTAAGCCCTTGCTCAGCACTCGAAATATTCAACTTAAGACGAATTACAGAGATTCCTCGGTTTATATCCATGCCGATAAAAATCGTATTCAAATCATTTTAAACAATCTGTTATCCAATGCGATTAAGTTTACACCGGTTAACGGAACCATTTATGTTGAAACAGAAGTGCAAAATAACCAATGGGTGTTTTCTGTCCGTGATACTGGGCCGGGTATTCCCAAAGGTTTTGAGGAAATAATTTTTGATCGTTTTCATCGCATCAATCAGAACGATTCGAATTATGTGGGAGGTGCCGGCATTGGACTAGAGTTAAGCAGAACTTTGGCGCGACTTCATCATGGTGAGGTTCTAGCCGATCCGAATCAAAAAGATGGTGCATTATTCCAATTTTTCTTGCCGATAGTTCAGCCCGATGAACTGTATGCACAAGTCGCCGCTAATGCTGATGAAACGGCTCAAATGGAAACGCAGTTTAGGCAGCCATCAAGCACAAAACAAGGGTATCATATTCTTTTGGTTGATGATAATACAGCCATGCAGGAAACAGTTTCCAGAATTTTGAAGCCTTTAGGTTTGGTTCGGGTTGCAGGAAACGGAGCCGAAGCCATTCAACTCCTTTCACAATTCACACCCGATTTAATCATTTCTGATATAATGATGCCGGTTATGAACGGATACGAATTCGTAAAAAAAGTATCCGGAAATCCACAATGGAACGGCATTCCGATTTTAATGCTCACTGCAAAAATTATCGGTGATGAAAAAACGGAGTTGTTAAAAATTGGAATCATCGATTACATCACAAAACCCTTCAACCCGGAACATTTATTGTTGAAAGTGCAAAATCTGCTGCGTTTTTACGAGAAAAGAAAGAAAATGGAGCTTAGTTTGCCTGCGAATGAAATTTCTAAGGATAAAGACTTACACGAACAAATGGCAGCGTACATCTTGGAAAATATTCAGGATGCGAACATTACGATTGAGCGACTTGCCGACCGATTTCTACAGAGCAGAAGAACCTTGTTCAGAGTGATTGAAGCAGAAACGGGGATGACTCCCGCTGAGTTTGTTCGCGAAATCCGCTTAAAGAAATCCTTAGAGATTTTGCAGGTAAGAAAAAATATTCACTTAGACGAGTTGGCGTATTCTGTTGGTTATAAAACGTCTAGCGGGTTTAAAAATGCGTTTATCGAACGGTTTGGATATCACCCCACAAAAAAGGAGTAACTAAACGCTTTTTCGTGTACTCAATACCTGCATAAAAGGTGTACGTTCCGCATTATTTATGCTTTTTGATGAACCGTCTGATGCAAATTTTACGTCCTCAATAGAATAAAAAGCCTCGGCATCAAACTGTTTAATCCATTTCATAACGTGCCCGGCTTGTTTTCGTTTAACCACTGTAAACACGACATTTTCTTCTCCGTTGGTACCCTGAGCTTTTAACACAGTGGAGCGCAATTTTGAACGATCGAGCAATTTTATGAACTCACTCGGGTCTTTTTGGGTGATAATTCTAAACACCTGCGTGCCGACTTTCAGCTTTTGTTCAATCAAAATTCCGATATAGTTTCCCGTTGCAAAACCTCCGGCATAAGCAATGTAATTCATCCAATGGTCCATGTTTGAAATAATCTGAGCCACTACGGTAATCCAAATAAAGACTTCAAAAAAACCTAAACCGGCAGCTACACCCTTCATGCCACGGTTTACAAAAATAATTCGGATAGTTCCCATAGATACATCGAGAATACGAGACGCAAAAATGAGAAGTGGAACCAGAGAAGAGGGGATGGAGTCAATGAAAAACATTAGAATAAAATACGTGTAAGCCAAAGGTGTAAATTGTGTGCCAAAGATACCGCCTAATTAGCTGTTTCGACAATTGAAAAAGTAATTGGTTTTTCATTATGTCGAACGTTTCGACATGAGATCTCTTTTATGGTGAGAAATTTGCAAAATTTCGACATGAGATTGTTTTGATATCGATCTGTTCATCATGAAAATGAATTGATGTCGAAATAATCATAAAATTCCGACATGAAGGATCCGATGAATAAAGTTTCTTGAGGCATCTCCCTAAAACAAAAAAAGCCGGTTCAAAATGAACCGGCTTTTATGCGGAGAGAGAGGGATTCGAACCCTCGGAGCCCCTTATGAGGGCTCAACATCTTAGCAGGATGCCGCTTTCGGCCACTCAGCCATCTCTCCGTTTTCAGAGAACCGCAAAAATACGCCTGTTTCAATAGAAATACAAGAAACAGACTCAAAAAAATAACTTAATTCTCAGGGTCTAAAACATAAATCTGAGCGAGGTTGCGGCCTTCTTGTGCATAATCAAGTCCGTAACCCAAAACAAATTCGTTTTTAATCGGGAAACCTACATAATCGATGTCGATATCGTATTTGGTTGCTTCGAATTTGTGCAATAATGTAATAATGGTAACACTAAGCGGATGTTTTTCCTTCATTTTCTTAACCATATAGCTTAAGGAAAGTCCGGTATCAACAATATCTTCAACCAAAATAATATGGCGGCCTTCTACATTGGCATCCAATTCTTTGCGTTCGGTTACTTTGCCTGAAGAAACTTTTTCGTCGCCGTAACTGCTTAATTTGATGAAATCTACTTCGCAAGGAATTGAAATATGACGCATTAAATCAGCTAAAAAGATAAATGAGCCGTTCAGAATGCCGATTAAAATGGGGCGTTTGTCAACAAAATCGCGGTTGATTTCCTGTCCGATTTCAGCAATTCGTTTATCTAAGGTTTCTTTGCTGATGTAGGTTTTAAAGCGTTCACCGTTAACAAAGACTTCATCAGGTAAATAAAACATAACAGACTAGATTTGGTTGTTGGGGAAAATGCGAAGTATGCGTGTACTGCTTTTCGTGCATTTAACCTGTTCCGCCACACGATTATTTTGCGAAAAAGGTGGCGCAAAGATAACGGCATGAATCAAACCGTCAAAATTAGAAAGCACAAAAATATCGTTGCGAATATGTGTCGGAATCTTTGCATCCGTTAAAAAATCGGAAACCAGTTTGTGCCCGCTCATTCCTAATGGCTGGAAAACATCGCCGGATTTCCATGTTCTGAGTTGCAAAGGAAACGAAACGAGACTGAAATCCAGATACAAACTTCCGTCCTGAATCCATTTTTTAGGTAAATCAGTGATAAATTCGAACGTATAATCGAGTGGGTATAATTTCTGCAAATCATCAATAGAATTCAGTCTCTTAAAAAGAGAAGTGCTTTTTTTTGAAGAGGTAAAGAGAAGTCCGTTTTCTTCACGAAAAGCTTCAAAATCCGGTAATAGAGAAACTCTTCTTCCTTTTTGATGATGAAAAAGTAAACTTGCATGGCGTAAAGAACTTAAAGAAACGGAAGTTTTTCCCATTTCATCCAGATAAAGATGCAGAACATCCGTCTGAATACATTCAGGAATTCGCTCAAAAAACTCATTTTTAACCCAAAGTGAGTCGGTTGATTGTTCTACAAATGCTTTCGTCTGTTCAAAAAAATGCTGCGTTAATTGATATTCAAGTTCAGCCGTGTTTTGAAGTGTTTTATCCCAATCGGAAATCACTTCATTTAATTTCGGGATAAAATCATGTCTAATTTTGTTACGGGAATAATGTGTTTCAAAATTCGAAACATCATCTCGCCAGGTCTGACCAATTTCACGTAAACCATCCTCAATTTCTGTACGGGTAAGTCCTAAAAGCGGACGCACATACGGCGGATTAAACACAGACATTCCCAGTCGGGATTTGGCTGAACTTCCTCTCAGCCAACGAAATAGCCGAGTTTCTTGTTGGTCGTTTTGATGATGAGCAATACCGATGAAATCAGCGCGGTAGTTGGTTTTAACTTCATCAAAAAAATCGTATCGAATGTGGCGCGCCCACTCTTGGAAATTGCCTTTGCTGTGTTTAGGTGCGCGTAAAGTTTCGAATGGTATATCTAATCTAGCAGCTAACTGCTCAACAAATTGTTGGTCGTTTTCTGATTCTACCCCGCGTTTCCAATAATTCACATGAGCCACAACAATCGGAATGTTTAACGCATGAAGTGCGCGAAGCAGACAAACGGAATCAGCCCCACCGCTAACAGCGAGAACCCAAGTTTTGGATAAGGAATCCGGCGGTAAAGCAGCAGAAACCTCACTAAGAATGTGGTTCCAGGCGGATTTGCTCATGTTCAAACCAAATGTATTTGTTTTTTTCGGTGATGATTCCCAAGCGTCCGCTATGGTCAACTCCGTTTACCCAAGCCGTTTGTTGTGCAGCGGTTTGTAGGTTTTTAACTGTACAGTTTTTTTCAAAACCAATTAATTTTCGATTAACCATGCCACTCAATGCAGGGTCATTTACTTCCCATAATTCCATCAACTGAAAAAAATTGCGAAGAATGTGAGCCAATAATTCCTCCCGATTGCATGATAAACCTCGAAGCGAAGCCAAGGAAACGGCTGAATGTTGAAGCAGTGAATCTGAAAAACCTTGATTGATATTAATTCCGAATCCAAGTACAATTTTTTCGACTTGTTTTCCTCTGAATTGTGCTTCAACTAAGATTCCGGCTAATTTTTTTCCCTGAACATACACATCATTAGGCCATTTAATTTCCGCTTGTGCAAACTCACAAACAGCTTCAACGGTTTCAGAAATGGCAACAGCTAACAATAAACCCGTTAATGCTACGCCATGTTGACGTTTAGGACGATAGGCAATGGAACAAATTCCGTTTTTTCCGCTCTCTGATTCCCATTTTCGATCATATTGTCCGCGTCCGCTTGTCTGATGATCCGCAAAAAGTACGTACGGTTTATCGAGTACTTCGGCAGGTAAACGTTTTACATCGGTATTGGTTGATTCGGTTTCATCAACAAAATGAAGGTCTAAGCGATTAGAATAGGAGCCTAATAAATGGTTAATCTGTTCGATGGAAAGCATTTATAAAGGTACAGAATCGCTGCGAGGATAAGCAACGAATTGAAACGACCCAATTAGGTTTGAAATACGGCTCAAAAATCGAAAGAAAAGCGTAACTCAACTTGGGTTTTAAACCGAATCGATGAGAAAAAGTGCAATTTACAGTAGTATCGAGCCCCTCGAATTACGAGTAAATACCTATTTTTAAGCCTCACTATCAGCCTATTGCATATAGGTGTGATATATGTGTAGCTTTGCGCCAAACTAATCGGTAATTCCACGTGCTTACTTCACTTTACATCAAAGATTTTGCTTTAATTGATGAACTCGAAGTTCAGTTTACATCGGGTTTAACCATTATTACCGGACAAACAGGTGCCGGTAAATCCATTATTATCGGTGCTTTAAATATGGTTTTAGGAGAACGAGCCGATACCGATGTTATTCGTCACGACGCAGCAAAAGCCGTAGCTGAAGCGTTTTTCAAAGTGGAGCAAACCGAGGATTTAAAAAAGCTTTTTACTGAAAATGAATTGGAATGGCAGCCTGAACTGGTGTTGCGTCGGGAAATTAAAGCCAGCGGAAGCAGGGCTTTTGTGAATGATACACCGGTTCCGATTGGCGTTTTAAAAGCTGTTGGTGATGTTTTGGTTGATTTACATGGTCAACATGATCATCAATTACTGCTGAAAGAAGAACATCATCGCGGATTTTTAGACCAGTTTACAGCTATTCGTCCGATTTTGGCTGATTATCTCAACCAGTTAAATGAAACCCGAAAACTTCACAAAAAGTGGACGGATTTAAAGCAATCGGATCGTCAATTACAGGAAAAATTGGATTTGTATCGTTTTCAGCTTAAAGAATTACAAGAAGCTGAGTTGCAGGAAGGCGAAGAAGACGAGTTACTTCAAGAAATGAACCTGCTTGATAACGCTGAAATACTCGATCAAAAAGCTACTGCCATTCGCGAAATCGGAACAGACGGCGAAATTAATGTGATGGATTTATTGGCTAAACTGGAAGACGAATTAGAGGATTTATCGAAGATTGATTCCGGTTTTGAGCAGTTTCTCAATGAAATGCAGGCGGCGAAAATCTCACTGAATGAGCTGTTTCGATTCACAGATTCCTATCAATCAGGTATAGAGTTTAATCCTGATCGGCTCGAGCAATTGCGTGTTCGTCACACCGAGTTAAAACGTTTGCAAAAAAAATATCACCGAAATATTGAAGAATTGATTGCTTTACGGGATGAACTGGAAGAGCAAATTCATATCAGCGATAATTTTGATGTTGAACTTGAAAAGCTGGAGAAGAATTTTAAAGCTTCGTGTTCTGTATTGTCTGAAAAAGCGCAACAATTAAGAACAATCAGAACAAAAACGGGTAAAGACTTAGCACAAAAAGTGGTTCAGGAATTACATCATTTGGGAATTAATCATGCTCAGTTTGAGGTGCGCTTACTCCCGATTGAACAAAAAAACGGTTGGATTCAGCTTGATGGATTAGCATTGGAAGCGAATGATTCCGGTGGCGACCATGTTACGTTTTACATTTCTACAAACAAAGGTGTTGAACCCAAACCGCTTTCAAAAACCGCATCAGGTGGGGAAATTTCGCGTGTAATGCTTACACTGAAATCCATTTTCGCTGAAGAACAAAGTCTGCCTTTAATGATTTTTGATGAAATTGATACCGGAATATCAGGCGAAATTTCTGAAAAAGTGGGGCGTTCAATGCGCAAATTATCATGCCGATGCCAAATTATCTGCATTACACATCAATCGCAGATTGCCGCCTATGCCGATGCTCATTTTGTGGTTCAGAAGTCGGAATCAGAGCATGATACAACAACTCAGATTATTTCATTAAGCGAGAGCAAACACGTGGAAGAAATCGCCCGACTAATGAGCGGCGAATTGATTTCAGACGCAAGTTTGGAAAGTGCACGACTTATGATTTCTCGCGCCAAAGCAGGATAATGCGCGATTAGTTGATGTAATGATGTAATGATGTAATGATGAAGTGATAAGTGATTTGTGAACGAAAAGCTGTCATGCCCGTGAATACGGGCATCTCCCATCGATTAGGATTTTGCAGAATCAATAAGCGTTAACCATTCGAAAATTCAAAGAGATTCCCTCATTCGAGGACACAGCATATGCTACGAAGTGAAATGATGAGTAAGAAAAGGCACTCTTAAGCTGTCATGACCGTGAATACGGGCATCTCCCATCGACTAGAGTTTTGCAGAATCCATAAGCGTTAACCATTCGCAAACCCAAAGAAATTCCCTCATTCGAGGACATAGCATATGCTACGAAGTGAAATGACGAGTAAGAAAAGGCACTCTTAAGCTGTCATGCCCGTGAATACGGGCATCTCCCATCGATTAGAGTTTTGCAGAATCAATAAGCGTTAACCATTCGAGAGAATGACGATAAAAACGTATATCCTTATTGAAAAAGGAGTGAGAAAAGCCCTCTTGCTGTTTATGAGTTTGAGAATGTCATAAGACGTGAACGATAGAAGGTTGTGAGCTGGATGCAGAGCATCCGACACTCATAAAACTTTAGACATTGATGTTAATTCAGAATCAACGTCAAAACACTCTCGCATCATTTTACCGAAATCCTAAATTACCCTACAGCAAAAAATAAAAAATCCCGTAACTTTCACCCGTTCTGATAACCAAATCTAAATCAATGAAATAAGTTTTCTTTCTGCTTTTTTAAATCAACATTTCTCAAAAGTGTTGAAGTCTATTCATTTCTAGAAAGAAAACATGTTAGTAATTCAGAATCTTTCGTATGCACATCCGAATAAAGATGTGCTGTTTCGACAACTCTTTTTAAGCATTTCAGCCGGTGAAAAAACCGCAATAATTGGTTCAAACGGAACCGGAAAATCTACCTTATTTAAACTGATTTCGGGTGAGCTACAACCCCAAACGGGACATATTCATTGCACATCAAAACCGTATGTGGTGCCACAGCATTTTGGTCAGTTCGATACATTAACCATCGCCGAAGCTTTGTGTGTTCATCATAAAATTCAAGCTATACAAGAAATAGAATCAGGAATTGTTACAGAAGAAAACCTCCAGATTATACACGATGATTGGTTGATTGAAGACAAACTCAACCAAGCGCTTCGTTTTTGGGGAGAGCGAGATTTGCATCCCAATCGCAAACTTTCAGAGTTAAGCGGCGGACAAAAAACAAAAGTATTTCTCGCTGGCTTGTTGGTCCATGATTCCGATTTGGTGTTATTAGATGAACCAAGTAATCATCTCGATTTAGACAGCAGAAACACATTATATCAGTGGATTGAGCAAACCAAGGCAAGTGTTTTGTTGATTTCGCATGACATAGAATTGCTGAATCGGATGGATTCCATAAATGAGTTGCAACCGAACGGCATGGTTCGGTACGGCGGTAATTACGAGTTCTATTATCAACAAAAACAAACTGAAAGTGCAGCGCTGGAAAACGACCTTAAGCACGCAACAAAAGCCTTGAAAAAAGCAAAACAAGTCGAAAGAGAGGCATTTGAACGTAAACAAAAAATGGATAGTCGAGGTCGGAAAAAGCAAGAAAAAGCGGGAATGCCCTTGGTAATGTTACACAAAATGCAAAACGATGCAGAGAACAGTGCCGCGCGTTTGAAAAATTCACACGCTGAAAAAGTAGCCGATTTAAGTACTGATTTAAGTAATTTGAAAGAGCGGATTCCCGATTTAGATAAGATTCGTTTTGGATTGGGAAAATCGGATTTATATGCCGGTAAAATGCTGTTCAGCGGAACCGATTTAAAGCTGACTTTTGGAGAATCGGTAATTTGGAAAGATGCGAAATCCTTTGAATTGATGAGCGGTGAGCGAATCGCCATAAAAGGGAAAAACGGTTCGGGAAAATCGAGTTTAGTAAAAATGATTGTAGGAAAACTCTCACCGACTGAAGGTTCGGTTAAACGTGCAGATTTTTCTACGGCATACATCGACCAAGATTATTCTATAATTTCAAATTCGAAAACCGTTTTGGAACAAGCGCGTGAGTTTGCTCATTCAGAAGTAAAAGATCATGAAATCAAAACCCGTTTGAGTCAATTTCTTTTTAGAGAGAATACATGGGAGAAATCCTGCGAGGTTTTGAGCGGCGGAGAAAAAATGCGTTTAACATTGTGCTGCTTAAGCTTACAAGACCAAGCGCCGGATTGCCTGATTTTGGATGAGCCCACAAATAATTTAGATATTCCAAATGTGGAAGTACTGACTCGTGTAATTCAAAATTATGAAGGAACCTTACTGGTAATTTCCCACGATTTACACTTTTTGAATGCACTTAAAGTGCAAAAAGAATGGGTTTTAACATAGAATTCCGCCCGAAAAAAAATCTTGGTGTAACATGCAAATTATCCGACTTTCCCTATACCTTTCGGTATGAAAAAACCGCCCTTATTTGTTACAGAACGCCTGATTATTCGTCCGATTCAGCTGTCCGATTCACAAGCTTATTTTGAGATTTTTGGCGCTGAAGATGTGGCAGAATTTGATGATTTTGAACCGATTTCAAAAGAAGAAGCCATCGAAGACGTAAAGCTCATTATCGAAAAAGAAACGGATTCTGCTCGTGACGAATTTGAGTTTGCTGTAACAACAAAAGAATCGGACGATTTAATCGGTGTGTTGTATTTCAAACCGGAAGATGAATGTTTATTTATTGGGTATCATTTTCACGGAAACTCAAGAGGAAAAGGTTTTGCTCGTGAAGCTGTTGCGGGACTTATTTTTTTCCTGAAATCGAAATATGCACAGCAAATACGCGCTAAAGTAGATGCTGAAAATATTCGCTCCATCCATTTATTAGAGCAACTAGGTTTTCAGCGGATGGAAGACTATGCGATAGCGCAGTTTTTTAAAGGTGCCGACCATGTAGAATGGTGTTTTGAGTTATAAAATCAAGTAAGTCTTCTAGCAGCGTCGCGATTTAAGGTTTTTATAAAGCTAACGTGACGAAATCGTAAGGCTGACCAATTTTCATCAATCGCTACCATTCTTACGGATTCAAATCCCATATTACCTAAAAAAGTCCAACCATTATCCCGATTAAAATCGCAGGAATACTTTTTAGAACTTCCTTTCGGATAACAAAACCACAAAACGGCATCATCTTTTAATCTAGATATGATACGTTTGGTTATCGAATCAATTTGAGATTGTTGAGTAACGAAAATCATCACAAAATCGATGGAATCCGATTCGGAAACAGAGGTGCTGAATCCAGTGAAACCACTCATTGCCTGTAACTCCGTTTCAAATTCTTCGGGATGATTTAGAACATGAACGCGTGATTGCGCTTTAAAATTCAGTTTCTTGAAAAGTGGAGTCATCGAGGTTGCGTAAGTTGAATGTTGCACCCAAATCAAACAAAAATCACCAGATTTTCAAAATTAGCGTAGCCGGAAACTATTTTATCAACATCATTTTTTTGATGAATTGTTGTTCACCAATCCGCAACTCATAAAAATAAACGCCGCTGCTTTTCCCGATTCCGTTGAAGTTCACGCTGTGTTTTCCGGCTTGCCTTGTTTCGCGAAGTAAAACATCCACTAACTGACCCAATACATTATACACTCTAAGTTCAACCGGCGCTGATTGCGGAATGTAAAAATGGATTGCTGTTTGCGGATTAAAAGGATTCGGATAGTTCTGATACAACTCAACTTGTTTAGGTAATTCTTCAGGTTGTTCCACCGGAGAACCGTTTCCTCCAATCCAGTCGCCCACAACAAAAGCCGGATGAATGGTTTGTACAGATGAATTACCGTAGGAATCATAAACACTGATGCGAATTTCAACAGCGTCTTTTTCCAACTGACTTACTCCGCTTAAATCAGCAGTAAAATGATACCCTTCATCGGAATTTTCGGTGAAAGTTAAGCGACTAAACTGATATTCAGCTTGAGTCCAAGTAGAGGCATCAAACGGTTTGTACTCCACTTTGGTGAGCTCCGGTTTAATCATTTCCGTTGTGCTGAATGTCGGAATCGCTACGGTAAATTCAACGTTAGGAATTGCTCCCGGTTCAAAACGAGTTTGCGGTTTTCCGGAATCGTCTAAAACACGAAGCATATAAAATCCCGGAGCATTCACTTGTTGCTTGGTAAGTTCATAATTGGAAAAGTGAGTAATGATAACAGGTTCATTTGCTAGATATCCTGCCTGTAATTGTAACTCACCGGAAGCAGATGCGGTGGAAACTTCAACCGCTTGAAAACGGTCTTGAATTCTGCCTTTTGAAACGCTGTTACCATTTCCGTCTTTTATTTCATAATTGATGGCAGATACTAAATCGTAACGCTGTTCACGGTTTATTTCTCGAACTTTAGGGTTAATACCAACGGTTTTTTCTCCATAAACATTGTTGAAATTTCGGTTGAACAGGAACGGAATGCCGCCTCCAAGAGTGAGCGTATCTCCATTGGTGTACCTTATGTTGGGGCGATTGTAAAATTGAGGAGAAGCAAAAACCAATGCATCATCACGATAGGTTAATAAATCTGAATCAATTAAAATATCGTATAAGGTTTCGGTTACGGGTTTCATGAGCGAGAACGTAGCTGCCGCAAATACGCCGTTTCCTGTTGTATTTCCTGAACTGATATAGGTGATTTTTTTTGATTTGTTTTGGCTTGAAAAGGGGACAACATCAAAGAAGTTGCCATATTTGTAATCCACGCCGCCACTCCGAATCATCACCGGAAAATTCAATAAAAGGGAATAATTGCTAAGCGGTTCAATCGATTCCACAAGTACAGGATTCGTATTCCATGTAACATCTTGTTCAGTAAATGCAATATCTTGCTGAACACCTGACAAGGCAGGAAAATGAGGATGTACAACAACGGGCGCATCACCATAATCGATGGCAAATACATCAAATCGGGTAGGATAATTCGCCGGAATAGCGTTGGTATAAATCCCGGATTCTTCTGATGGATTTACGTGTGTTGCAATTAAAAAACCGCCTGCATCAGAAAAGAAAGTAGCTAAACGCTGAACAGATTTATCATAATCTCGAAACGATTTTCCGTTTGGGTCTTTAAGTTGATGGCTGATTTTATAGGTTGCATTTGCCTTGCTGAAAGTTAATTTCGAATTCCATGTAACTTGATTGTACATCAAAATGGCAGGATCTGATTTTCCGTCTTGAAAAGCCAATGCAAAATTGTAATTCGCCGGTTTTAAGCCATAAACTTGAGCTCTTAGGCTATCCAGACGATTGTAGAAATTATAATTTGTGCTAAAATCGGATTGTATATAATGGGTAGCATCGTGAACAATTACAAAAGGATTGGGAGAGTCAAAACGCAAATGTAGCACGGAACTTCTGGTAAACAACCAAGGCATACGCCCCGATGTTTTCCCGTTTGTTGAAAACGTAAGCGCTCCGTCGAAAATACGGATATCATCTATTCTTTTGGTGATGGCTTGATTATCCACACTTAAAATGACTTCGATTTCCTGCTCTGCCCCGGCTTCCAACGTAAAATTGAACGGAATCACACTTAATCCAATTCCGACTTTTAAACCGCTTTGTGAAATCGCAATGGTTTGGCTTTCCGACGATTGATTTCGAACCGTAAAGTTGATTTTTTTTAGCCATGTTGAACCGGAATCCGGATTCATGCCAAAGTTGAGGTGCGGCATAGAAAAGAAGAGTTTTGAACTGTCTGCTTTCTGGAGCTGTGCTAAACCGGCTCCTTGTTGCCATGCTTTAAATCCTTTTGATAACGAATGATTAACCAAAGCACTTTTAATTTCCTGAACACTCCAATCCGGATGTTTTTGTTTGAGTAATGCCGCTAAACCTGCTATAAAAGGAGCAGCCATCGAAGTTCCCGATTTTGCCCCAAATGCTTGTCCGGGAATGGTAGAAAGTACATTTTCGCCGGGCGCCAAAACGTCGGGTTTTACACCAAAAATATGGCTCAATGGGCCTTTTGAACTAAATCGGCTTAAAGAACCTTCTAAACTCAACGAGCCGACAGTAATCGCTTCACGAGAAGTTCCGGGACTTCCAATTGTCTGAGCACCTAAGTCAGCATAGGAAACATCGTCGTTTGGTTCATAATAACTGTAACCGCTGTTCCCGGCTGAAATCACACAAACAATTCCTAAACTGCTTGCTACATCTACGGCTAAACTAACAGGATCGCGCGGATCGCCGAAATTTGATCCTAAGCTCAAATTAACTACATCTAATTTGTCGGAGTAATCACCGTCGTTGTTTGGGTCAACGGCCCACTCTAAAGCAGCTAAAACACGGGCGAAATCACCTGAGCCTTTTGCATCTAAAACACGCAAAGCGAATAAGGTAGCTTCCGGCGCAACGCCTTGCATCTCATTTGATGAAGCACCAATAATTCCGGCAACATGGGTTCCGTGGCTGTTTTCATCCATTGGATCGGAATCGTTATCAACAAAATCATAACCGCCTGCAACTTTGAATCCCTCACCAAATCCGCCGCCTAACGCATCGTGGTTGTAGTCAATGCCGGAGTCGATAACACCGATTCGCAGGCCGTTTCCTTTAAGCCCTGTTGATGTCCAGAAAGAACGAACTTGAAGCATGTCGAGCTCTGCGTTAACATCATGCGCAGTAACGGTTTGATTCAAATACACAGATTCAACATTGGAAAATGTGCGAACTTGATTGATTAGGGATGCGGGGATTTCAACAACAGCAGATTGAGTTGTTTTGGTGAAGAATGTGGGCGATTGCATGATTCCGATGGTACCCGGACGCAAATCGTGTAATTCTTCAAGGAATGTTTGTTGGACAGCTTGATGGTTAAACGCTGAAATGGGGAAATGCTGGAGTTGCTCAATCTCAGAAGGAATTGTAAAACGAACGATAACTGAAACGAGAGAGTCGTTTACTGAAAAACTTGGGACTGTGCTTGAGTCCGCTTGATTTACGTTTTTAATATATTGAAGCGAAAAGGATTGCTGTGCAAAGCTAAAAAACGGCGTTAGAGCAAATAGGATTAAAAAAGTATAGAATGATTTCATGCGATTTGATAAAGGTGCACGTACTACTTCGTGATAAATATTTTGTTCTTAAAAAATTGAAAAGATTTGCAAATCGTTAGCTAATGTGTAACCAAAGGTAGGGGTTGCCCAAATTATAATGAATCTCTTATGGGATGAAAGGCTAATTCTTAGGGGTGACTTAAGCTAAGTATGCGATATTTGCTGAATCTGATTCTTCATGAATATGGATTTCCCAGCCAAATAATAAATAGGGTCTCTTGCGGAAATTGGTGGTTAAATAACTGCTTAGGTGTTCTTGATAGATGAATTCTTTCAAAGAATCAAACAACTGTTGAGTTAAAAAAATGTTTTTGTGACCAAGTTGAAAGGTCTGCTCTTCCAGTGCAATTTCCTGCAAACGGTAATAAATAGTCGCTGAATCGGTATTGTCGAAATGAATGGGAAGCATTTTGGAGTCTAAAAACAAAAAAAGCCCGCAAAATGCGAGCTTTTGAGTGGGACAAGAGGGATTCGAACCCCCGACCCCCTGCTTGTAAGGCAGGTGCTCTGAACCAGCTGAGCTATTATCCCGTTTTTCAGAGACGCAAAATATACGGTAAGCAACTAACCCGATGCAAGAGGGATTTTCAAAAAAGTGAAAATTATTTGTTTGGTAAAACTACAACGGCAGTATAGTTATAGGTTACAACATCCCCATAAAAACAAGAAACACAACTGGTGCTACTCCTTGTTTTAACAACTACATGTGTTTCACCTGTCTTTTTAGGAATTAATAAAGACACCCCATTACTTATAGGCTTAATTTGAAGTAATGGCTCTTTGTTTTTGATATATAACCCAAAAGTTGGATCCTCGAAAACGCTTACACTTGTAGATGAAGAACTGCCGCCTTCGCTATCGGATTCATTTCTTTGATGTTTAAAATAAAGACTATCACCTAATTGAATGGTTAATACATCATCTGTATAAACTTCGTCATAGGTAACACAAGATGTAAATGCGATTAAAACTACAATTATTGTTATAATTAATTTATTCATTGTTAGAGTTTATGATGGATAGATATTTTGAAATTATTTAGCGTCTTGTTAAAAAAATTCAATGAATTACTTTCTGTGTCGATTAAGTGTGGGAAATAGCTTAGTAAGAAATGATTATAGGATATATTAAAAAAAACATAGGAATTGATTTTTATATCAGAA
>SBGQ01000081.1 GCA_006226965.1 bacterium
GGAATTATTTTAGGAAGTTGTAAAATAATGGTAAAAAAGCAAATAATAACGAAGCATCGATTTAGTGATTTTTATTTAAGTGGAATAGGGTATCTTTATTGAGCTTTTATCAAGAAAAGGTGAAAAGATGAAAATCTCGATGTTATATTTGTTAATAGGATTATTTCCGGTTACTGCTGTTTATTCACAAGACTTCAACGTTTCTGATTCCATTTTGGTGAACTACGAAACCAGTCGCGCACAACTAACACTTCGTTTTTCAGAAGAGTTACATGTGCCTGAAAACCGCCCCGATTCATTACCCTTCTCGTTTTATGTACTCAATCCGCCGGATTCAATTTCTGTATTGAATTCCAAACACACGATTAGAAATGATTCTTCATTCGTTGAAATTACATTTTCAATAACCCCCGAAACCTACTTTTCTGCGGTGATTTTGGATGCTCAAAATGTAAATGAAGAGCCGTTAGTTGAACCTTATTTCATCAATTTTGATAGTTATACACCGGAAAGTAAGCCAGATTATACAGTTATTGAAGTTTTCTATAATCAAATGGCAATCATTCCAGAGTTGAATTATAATTTTCCAAACCTTTTCATAACAGGTGTTATTACAGAACCCAATGAAAACCAATTTTCAACTAGTCGTGATGATTTGATTAAGCAATTTAAATGGGTACAAGCAGTTTCAAAAAGTAAAGTTTTAGAAGCACTTTCGAATACTGAAGAAGTGATTAAGATGTCAATTCCATTATCAGAGAAAATTAGTGTTATTAATTATGGTTTCTATAACGATAAAATTGTTTCATCTGACAGTTTAGTTTTTGGAAATACTGAGGCCAATCAATATCCAAACATCTATAGTTTGTATAATTCAACTACAAGTGAAATAGACTATATAGTAACAGATTCAATAAAATCAGTCTCGATTTATAATATAATAATTACAGATGTTGCAGATGCACCTACTCTAGGCAAACCGACTTCAATTAAATTGATTAGCGCCTACCCCAACCCATTTAATCCATCCACTCAACTGAAAGTAGAAGTCAGTCAAGCCTCTGAGTTGGTGTTACATGTGTATGATGTATTAGGCAGAAACGTTAAATCATGGCAAACACCGCAGCGTTTCACATCCGGCCAACATGAAATCGCAGTAGATTTTTCGGGTTTCGCATCAGGAACGTATGTAGTTGAACTTATCGGAACTGATTTGCTTTCAGGGGTACAGACTCGGCAAACAACTAAAGTGAGTTTGGTTAAGTAAAAAAGCCGGACTGAATCAGCCCGGCTTTATCAACCAACCGCTTACGAAAAACGTTGACTTATTTGCCCTTCCAGCCAAGCTTGATGTCTTGGATCCGCAATTTTTAATAGTTCATGTGCTCGTTCTTTTAAGGATTTTCCATATAAATCTGCCACCCCGTGTTCGGTAGCCACATAATGAACGTGTGCACGCGTGGTTACAACACCGGCGCCTTCTTTTAAAAACGGAACAATGCGAGAATCTCCTCGCGAAGTAACGGACGGTAATGCGATAATCGGTTTTCCGCCTTCAGATAAACTTGCTCCGCGAATAAAATCCATTTGTCCGCCCACACCTGAATAATGGCGCGTTCCAATTGAATCGGCGCAAACCTGACCGGTAATGTCAACCTCTATAGCCGAATTGATAGCCGTAACTTTGGGGTTTCTGCGAATTACCGCTGTATCGTTCACATATGCTACATCGAGCATGGCAATTAGCGGATTATCGTTCATGAAATCGTATAATTTTTTGGTGCCCATCACAAAACTGGAAACAATTTTTCCCGGGTGTATACGCTTGTTAAGTCCGTTAATAACACCTGATTCAACCAGTGGAATAATACCGTCGGAGAACATTTCGGTGTGGATGCCAAGATTTTTGTGATTGGTAAGTGAGGCTAAAACGGCATTCGGAATATTTCCGATTCCCATTTGAAGCGTGGCGCCGTCCTCAATAAGTGTGGCAACGTTTTTGCCGATTCTGGCTTCAATATCACTGGGTGCACCGGGATTAAACTCATAAATCGGGTAATCTACTTCAACAGATTCCAGAAAACGAGAAGAATGAACAAATGCATCACCGTGAGTTCTGGGCATCTGTGGGTTAATTTCAGCAATAATGTTTTTAGCGGTATCTACAGCAGCTTTTGATGAATCCACAGAAACACCCAAGGTGCAATAACCATGAACATCAGGTGGAGAAACCATAATGAAAGCATAATCCAGCTTAATAATTCCTTTTCTGAACAGTAGTGGAACTTCGCTCAAAAAAACAGGAATGTAATCAGCTCTGCCGGAATTCACGGCTTTACGAACATTCGAGCCTACAAAGAACGCTTTCGTAAAAAATGAGCCTTCATATTCAGGATTTACATAGGGCGCATCGCCTTCGGTGTGTAAATGATAAATGGTAACGTTTTCGAGTTCGTTTGCTCGGGTAACCAAAGCTTTAATTAATTCCTGAGGAGCAGCAGCAACGCTGTGTATATAAATTTTATCCCCTGATTTAATATGTTTTACTGCCTCCAAAGCAGAAACTGACATCTTCATAATTCTCCAATAGATAAAGTCCTAAATGACAGAGATAAAATACGGACAAAAATGTCTTAAATCAAATTGCAAGAAATCAAAAGCCCCAAACAGCAAAATTTTGGCGTTTAAGTAATTGATAATAAACAGGCTTACTTGGTAATGAGTTCTAATACTAAATGATCGGCAAGCAGCAAGCCGGAATCTGTTAGGACGATTTTTTCAGGATGAGGCTGAACTAAACCTTGTTCTTGTAATTGTTGAATAAAATGTAATTGTTCTTCTGAAAATGAAAACTGATATCGGTTTTTGAGTTCATCAAATTCGAGTCCATCTTTTGTTCTTAACCCAATCAACAAACGTTCTTCGGCGAGTTCAGAAAGCTCCAGCGTTTGTATATCGGTTTGTTGTAATGGATTATTCACATATGCTTTTAAATCCGGCGCATGATTCCATCTTCTTGCCGTTTTTCCATCAAGCCAAACAAACGAATGTGCACCTGCTCCCATTCCGATGTAATCAATATGCTTCCAGTAATTCGAATTATGAAAAGATCGATGACCGAGTTTCGCAAAATTAGAAACTTCGTATGCTTCAAAACCGGCTTGAGTCAAACGCTCACGAACTAAAAGAAAATGTTCGCTTACCGCATCGTCTTGAAGCGGTATTAGTGTTCCTTTTTCTTCCGCTTTACCCAGTCTGGTTCTTGGTTCAATAGTTAGGCTGTATGCAGAAATGTGAGGCAGATCAAAAGTCAAAAATTGGTCGATGTCAGCATTTAAATCGGCGAGTGTTTGATTCGGATTTCCGTAAATCAAATCAACCGTAAAACTTTTAAATCCGGTTTTTTGTATGATTTCAATGGCTTGTATTGCCTGAGTTTTTGAATGTGCCCTGTGCATAAAGTGTAGGCGACTTTCATCAAAAGTCTGCACTCCCATGCTTAATCGTGTAACACCCAATGCTTTTAAAACCTGCATTGATTCAATAGTTACATCATCGGGATTTACCTCAACCGTAATTTCTCTTGTTTTTGATGTGATAAAAGCCTGAAGCGAATCAAAAATTAGTTGCCAATGTTTGGGTTCTAAACGCGATGGTGTTCCACCGCCGAAATAGATGGTTTCGGCGCCCTCAGAAAAGAGGGAATGGTTTTCCCAATGTTTTATTTCAATCAATAAAGCCTGAACAAAGGCATCCATCAAATCCGTTTTGGTGACAAAATAAAAGTCACAATACGAGCAGGCCTGTTTGCAAAACGGAACGTGGATGTAAATGCCTGCCATTAGGATTTGGGATGAAAGTACGCATCAGCGATGGCATAAAACGCTGACGGATTATCTAAAAACGCATAATGTCCGGCACCGTCAATTCCGACTAGAGTCGCATTTTGTATTCCTGCTTTAATACGCTCCGCTTGATACATAGGAGTGGAATCGTCATTTTTTCCCCATAAAAGAAAAACTTCATGCGAAATATTCGGGAGCGTTTTTTCCAGATATTCAGAAACGGTTTTCACGAAAATTTCACGCATTACACCCTCTAATTGTTTGTAATCGGAACTGCCAAGAGATTTCCATAAATCGGTCTGCCGTAATTTTTGTAAACCTTTTTCTTGTAAGGCTTTTGGCAAAATCAGGAAGGGCGCTTTTAAGGTTTTTGCCAAATATTTTCGGTAATAAAATCGCCAGGTTCTACGTGGTTTCATTCCTGCTCCGCCAGTAATGAGCACTTTATCAATCCATGTTTGAGCCCAACTTTGTTCAAGCAGTTTCAAGGCAACTCTTCCGCCAAAAGAATGAACTAAAAGAGATGTTTTTCTACCGATTACCTGCTGAATAAACGACTGTGTAAAACGCATATACTCACTAACATCCCAAGCTGAATTCGGCGCCGGAGTTTTCCCGAAGCCCGGAAAATCGATGACGTAGCAAGTGTTTTTAATCGCCATATGTTGAGCTAGTTGCGACATTACTTGAGCAGAACTTCCCCATCCGTGCAAAATTAAAAGAGGTTCACCCTCGCCTGCTTTTAAGAAATGTGTTTTAATACCAGAAACGTCAACAAAATGGGATTCCATAACCTCTTTAATTTATTTGCAGCAAAAATAAGCATTAATGCTGATTTTAAGATGAATCGATTAAGTGATAAGTACTTAGTGAAATAAGTTCTAATGAGTTTCAATATTGAATTTGCCGATATGTAATACATAAAAAATGCTCGTGAAATAAATCCTGAATGCTACCAACCTTGCTAGTCTGCTTCATCAAAAAAGAAAAGTTGAATGATTTTATGAAATGCTGAAACGCGCTTAACTCATGATAAAAGCTAAACCAGCCATCGGGTGAAATCCATATATTCCCCGTATCACAAATGTAAAAATCATGTCAAAACAATTATCAGATACAGAAAAATCCTTGCTCGGAAGTTCAAGCCCCAAGAAAACGATTCGAATGAACAAGGTGAAAAAAATTGCTTTAATTGCTCATGATAATCGTAAACAAGCGCTCTTAGAATGGGCAGGTTTTAACAAAGGATTATTAGCAAATCACATTTTATTTGCCACAGGAACAACAGGAAAAATTATTTCTGCAGAATTAGATTTGCCGATTACACGATTTAAAAGTGGTCCGTTAGGCGGTGACCAACAAGTTGGTGCAAAAATTTGTGAAGGTGAAATTGATTTCGTGATTTTCTTTTGGGATCCTTTGGAGGCTCAACCGCACGACCCCGATGTAAAAGCTTTATTGCGTTTGGCAACCTTGTATAACATTCCGGTTGCAATCGACCGCGCATCAGCCGATTTTATGATTTCATCGCCTTTGATGAATACAACATATGAACGAATTTTACCCGATGCACAAGGTCGATACGAAGTTGGCTGATTAAAAGTCGAAAAAGCATTAAAAACCGTAATTTCCTATATTTGCGCCTCAAAAAAATAACAGAAGAACAAAACAAGGTACTATTCCATGTCAGGGCACTCGAAGTGGTCAACCATTAAGCGTAAAAAAGCTTTAATTGATTCTAAACGTTCAAGAATTTGGACCAAAATCATTCGTGAAATAATGGTAGCAGCGAGAGACGGAGGCGGAGATGCGTCCAATAATCCGCGTTTATCTTTAGCAATTGACAATGCGAAAGCTGCCAATATGCCCAAAGACAATATCGACCGTGCTATAAAAAAAGGTACTGGCGAATTAGGCGGTGCTGCTTACGAAGATGTTACCTATGAAGGTTATGGCCCGGGTGGAATCGCCTATTTTGTAGAAGCCGGTACAGACAATGTAAACCGTACGGTAGGTGAAGTAAGACATATTTTTTCCAAATACGGCGGAAATTTAGGAACCAACGGTTCAGTAGCGTTCATGTTTAATCAGGTCGGAGTAATCAGTATTCCGTCTGATGGTGTTGATGAAGACCAATTGATGATGGATGCCTTGGAAGCCGGTGCGGAAGACATCAAAAATGAAGAAGAAGTATTTGAAGTGCAGACAGCTCGTGAAAACTTATTTGTTGTTCGTCAGGCCTTAGAAGCTGCGGGTTATAAAATAGATAGTGCTGAATTGCAACGGATTCCATCAACCTATACCAAAGTGGACGCTGAAACGGCTTTGGCAAATTTTAAATTGATGGAAAAGCTTGAAGAAAATGACGATATAAGCGATGTGTTCAACAATATGGAAATGGACGACGAAACCATTGCCTTAGCTGAAAACATGTAAAAATCACACAATGAATAAGAGATAAGCTCGTTTTTGGGCACAAATTGATATCAACATGCTAAAACTTTTCATTTTACTGCTTTTATTTACGAACGATGCCGCTCGTGATGGCAATAAGGCTTACGATGAAGGGAATTTTGCCCAAGCCGAGCAATTATTTCGCCAAGCTCTAACACAAAACCCTGAAGATTCACGCATTTTATTCAATCTTGCGAATGCACTAGCGAAGCAGGAAAAATTTGAGCAAGCTGTTGCCACTTATGAGCAATACAAGGCAATGGTGAGTGAGCCTGCCGAAAAATCCAAAGCGGATTATAACATCGGTAACGTTCTGGGACAAATGCAAAAATGGGATCAAGCGCTTAAATATTTTAAAAACGCCTTGAAAAGAGACCCCAAAGATGAAGAAGCTAAATACAACTATGAATTAGCATACAACAAGAAAAAAGAGCAAGAAGAGCAACAGCAAAATCAACAGAATAAAAACGACCAGAATAATCAGAATCAGGATAAGAACGACCAGCAGAATCAGGACCAAAATCAACAGAATAAGCAGGATCAAAACCAAGATCAGAATCAGCAGAAGCAAAATCAGAATAAAGACGATAAGCAAGATCAACAGCAGCAAAACGACAAACAGCAGCAGAACCAACAAAACTCTGACGATAAACAAGACCAGCAACAATCTCAGCAACCTATGGAAGCTCAGATGAGTAAAGAGCAGGCACAGAAAATTTTACAAGCTTTAGATAAAAAAGAGCGTGATTTGCTGAAACAGTTCAAAAAACCGAAAACAAGTAATTCAAAGAAGCAAAATGGCAAAGATTGGTAAGCTACTGTTTCTTTTTTTGTTGATGTTAGGGTTTGAGCAAGTAAAAGCTCAGGATGTTGATGTAAGTGCAACCTTAAATGAAACCATTGTTTTTCAGGGTGATAGAGTAGTGCTAACCGTTACGGTTGGCGGCAAACGTTTCAAAAATGTGAGTAATCCGGAATTGCCGGAATTGAACGGACTTCGTTATTTAACCACGACGCCATCTACCTCAACCAACTTTTCCTTTGTAAACGGTGTTGCAAAAAGTACTTACAGCTATTCCTATTATTTGCTCACAGAAAAAGAGGGTGATTATTTTGTTCCTGAAGTAAAGGTAGAAATTGACGGTAAAGTGTATAAAACATCACCTTTAAAAATTACCGTTAAAGGTAGAACACAAGCACAAGACAACACTCAAAACACCCCTGATATTTACTTAAAACTGGAAGTTTCGAACGATAAACCGTTTGTGGGTGAACAGGTTGTGGCAAAAGTTGTGTTGTATTTCAAAAACAACTTAGAAATACTGTCTTATCAACCGGTAGCCGGATGGAAAGCTGAAGGGTTTTGGAAAGAAGAATTACGCGACGGAAAACAGCCTCAGGCTGAATCGGCGATAATAAACGGAATGCGTTATCGAAAAGCGGAACTCATGAAATACGCTTTATTCCCTTCAAAAACCGGAAAATTGACGATTAGTCCGTTTACAGTAGTTACAACGGTTCGAGTAGCTTCACGTAATCGTGATCCGTTCAGCTCCTTTTTTGGCGGCTTTGGCACCAATCAACGAAATATTGATTTAGAAACCGAGCCCTTGGAAATTGAAGCTCAAGCTGTTCCTCGTGTAAAAGATGCCACCTATTTGGGAGCAGTTGGTTCATTTACAGTTAAAAGAGCCATCACTCAAAACAATGCCTTAGTGGGGGAATCCATCGAAGTAACCACCACCGTTAGCGGAACCGGAAATATTGCGCTAGTGAGTAAGCCGACGTATGAATATCCGAATACGTTTGAAATTTATGACCCGCAGGAAACCTCTTCAATTGACAGAAAAGGTGATGTAGTAAGCGGAAGTAAAAATTTTACTGACATTTTAATTCCACGCACACCCGGTAATTATGAAATTCCGGAAATGAATGTTTCGTATTTCAATCCCCAGAAAAAACGTCATGAAGTGGTAAAGCTTCCTGCTATTGCCATGGTGATAAAGCGCGACCCAAAGGCAACTCAATTAACTTCTCAAGTCATACCGTTTAATGTTCAGCCTGCATTAGGCTTAGTTGTGTGGACATCAAAAATTCCTGATGAATTTTATAATGAATGGTGGTTTTTTGTGATACTGGGATTTCCGCTTATTGGTGCTGTAGGTTTGTATTTCTACCGCGGATATTTAGACAGAATGGAAGACGATGTTCAGTTTGCACGATCTAATAAAGCATCCAAAAAAGCAGATAAACGTTTAATTGAAGCAAAAAAAGTTGCTCAAACCGATGTGAAAGCGGCGTATTCAGCTTTATATAAAGCCTTAGTTGGTTATGTTGCTGATAGAGCACATGTGCCGGAAACCGGTGAATCAGACGAAATGTATATCAAGATTTTGCATGAAAAAGGTTTGGAAGAAGAAAGTTTGAAACCATTAAAACAATTGATGGATAAATGTAGCACGATTCGTTTTGCTCCAGCCGGAACGGCCGCTGATTTTGAGAAAGATGCAGACTTGGCATCCGATTTATTAAAGAAAATCAGGAGAGTGTTATGATTTTAGGTTTCTTACTCTTCTTTTTTACACAATTTGGAAGTGTTTCTGATGTACAACTTCAGTTTGATACAGCCAATCAGTTTTTAAAAGAACAAGATTTTGAGCAAGCACTAAACATTTATAGAACACTAAAACAATCTGATTTTGAAAGCGGTGCTTTGTACTTGAACTCGGGTTTAGCATATACCCAATTAGATTCTTTGGGAATGGCTAAGGCTGATTTTTTAAAAGCTCAGCAGTTTGATGACACACGTGAACAGGCATTAGAAGGCTTGAGTTATGTCACTAAAAAGCTTCCGCAAAAAGCTGCCGCTTTGCCAAAAATGCCTTGGGATAATTTATTGGAATGGACAGTTGACTCAGGAGTTGTTTTCTGGCTGATATCGGGTTCGGTTCTTTTGTATATGAGTTTTATGATTCTGATTATTTACTGGTTTAAAGCACGTGGAAATAAGTGGGTATTAAATGCAGTAATTGCCTCGGTTATACTGTCCGGTGCGTTTTTTGCGGCTGCATTCTACACAAATTACGTGAACGTGCGATACGGCAAAGCCGTGTTAAAAGTAAAACAATCCAGTTTATTTGAATCGGCTTCAACTGCTTCATCGGTTGTGAGCCTAACATTTGAGGGGTACGAATTCACCGTAGATTTCACCACTTCGCAAGGAAATCCGGAATGGGTGTATGTACGCATGAGTAACGGGGTGTTCGGTTGGATTCAAAAACAAGATCTTATTCAATTCAATTAATAAGTAGAAAGGTAGTTATGGCTTCTGTATTGGATTTTATTGATGCAAACGGGAAACGATTTGAAGAAGAGTTATTCGATTTGTTACGCATTCCCAGCGTCAGTACGGATTCATCAAAAAATGACGATGTTAAAAAGGCAGCAGCATTTTTACACGCTCAATTAGAGCAAATGGGGTTAGAAAATGTTAAAACCTTCCCGACTAAAAAACACCCGATTGTTTACGGAGAGTATTTAAAAGCGGGAAATGATAAGCCTACAGTTTTAATCTACGGTCACTACGATGTTCAACCGCCGGATCCGCTGGAATTATGGGAATCTGAGCCTTTTACACCAACCGTAAAAGACGGAAAAGTATATGCTCGTGGTTCTGCTGATGATAAAGGTCAGGCATATATTCACGTAAAAAGTGTAGAAAGCTTATTAAAAACCAGTGGTGCATTACCTGTAAATGTGAAGTTTATTTTAGAAGGTGAAGAAGAAATCGGTTCACCGAATTTAGTTCCGTTTTTAAAAGAGCAAAAAGAGTTATTAGCTTGCGATATGGTCTTAATTTCTGATACTTCCATGTTCGGAAAAGACATTCCAAGTATTACGTACGGTTTGCGCGGTTTAGCTTATATGGAAGTAGAAGTATTTGGTCCTGCGCGTGATTTACACTCCGGTGTTTATGGTGGTGCGGTAAATAATCCACTTAACGTATTGTGCGAAATTATTGCCAAGTTGAAAGACGAAAACGGAGTTATTCAAATACCCGGTTTTTACGACAAAGTTCGCTTATTAACTCCTTCTGAGCGTGATGCTTACAAAGAATTACCTTTCGATGAAGAAGCGTATAAAAAAGATTTAAAAATCGATGAAGTTTACGGTGAAGAAGGGTATTCAACTTTAGAAAGAGCGTCTGCCCGTCCGACATTGGATGTGAACGGAATTTGGGGCGGATATCAAGGTGAAGGTGCTAAAACGGTGCTTCCTGCAAAAGCAGGTGCAAAAGTTAGCATGCGTTTAGTTCCGGATCAGGATCCTCATGAAATCGCCGAATTGTTTCAAAAACAAGTGGAAGCCATTGCCCCGAAAGGTGTTAAAGTGGTGGTTAGAGAACACCATGGCGGACAACCGGCTGTTACCGATTTAGATTTTTACGGTATGAAAGCGGCTGCAAAAGCTTTTGCTGATGTGTATGGAAAAGAACCGTTATTTACACGTGAAGGCGGTTCAATACCAATTGTGGCATCGTTCAAAAGCATTTTGGGAGTCAATTCTATTTTGATGGGATTTGGATTAAACTCTGATGCTATTCACTCACCGAATGAGCATTTCAGCTTGGAAGATTTCCATCGTGGAATCAAAACCTCTGCCAGATTTTTACAGATTTTGGGTGAATAAATCACTGTAGAAGTACTAATTAAAAGGGCTGAGTTAGATAAATAACTCAGCCCTTTTTGTTTAGTTTAGTGCTTTCGCAGATTGATTTCTTTAAAATATAAAAGGCTGAAATCCACACACGATTTCAGCCTTTTATCATAGAGTTAATCGATTTTCTTTATTAGAAATTATTGCTCACACCAAATAATAAGAAGGTATTCCAGTCACTTCTTCCTTGGAGGCCATTCATATAAAACGGCATTCGTAAACTGAATTCCAAGTTTTGGATGAAAGTGCTTTGCGGGCGCCATCTGTTAAACATCGGTAGAGAACCCGCATCATAACTTAACCCGACAAACATACTCGCCAAAAGCGTTTTATCAGCTGAGTTTTTGCCGAAAGGTTGGTCATCAATAAAATTACCATTCCAACTTCTGCCTAAACCGGTTACAAATTCAAACGTAGTCGGCTTCATCCATTTTGATGAAAACGGAGTCCACTCATTCCAAATCACCGCTGAAAAATGGTTATTTCCTGGAATATCAGTTGAGCCGATTCCACTTAAACCATAACCAATTAATCCATTATTACCAGTTGGAACTAAATGCAAATCGTTTGTAAGGGATGCATCAATGTTGGCAACTGAAAACCAAGTTGGGTTATTCCACATGCCGTCTAATGATGGTCCGGAAGCAGTAAAGCGATACTGAACAGGAAGTAGTGTTGAACCGGTTGCAACATTTAATCCCAAACGAGTCGAAAATGTATGTCCGAAATCAAAGGTTTTATTAGCTGTTAGCGATGAATAACTAGCTCCCAATAATTTACCGGAACTCGCAATTTGTGAATTTAGTTTGATACCGTTCGATTCGGGATTGCCGATTTCATATGCCAGTCTTGCACCTACAACTGTAAATCTGTCCCAAGCATCAAACAAACCAATGGTTCTATCGGCTGTTCTCTCCTGATGGAATAAACTAAAAGAAAAGAAACGTCTTTTTTTAGACCAAGCACCGTACGGGCCAATGTATTTATCGAAACTAAGTTCATTTTGGAAAACACCATAATAACGCTTGGCTTCAAAATTAATCGTTGCGCTTTTTCCTGAGTATTTAGACGGTAAACTTAACTTGAATGTGTAATCGACATCTGTTTGTTTAGCATCATAATTAGAAACTGAGCCACTTGTTAGGCGAAAGGATGCTTCATACGCATATTGGTCGAAAATATAATTTCCGTAAGCTCTGTATCCGGCAATAACACCGGCTTGTTCACCAAACCAAAACTGTGGTCTCCAGCTGGAACCGTAAGAATTCCAATAAGCTTGTGCGGGCTGCATAAACTTTTTGTCATTTGGAAAAGGCCAAGTGTTGTTTAAACGATTTATATCTGCCATTCTTAGCGTTGGGTCGATTTCAATTCGTTCGATTTGTTTTCCGGGGTGATTAAGTTCCAAATTGTACTCAGGGTGAGTCCAAGGCCAATCTTTTGCAATAGTATAAACCACATTGCCTTCAAATCGTTTTTCCCCGCGCTGACTCACAAGAGGAATGGTATAAAAATCGTAACTACCGTCTTTGTACTGAACATATACATCAACCGGCATCGGATGGTCGCCGACACGCTTTAACGTAATCGAAGAATTATTCGGTTTGATGGATGTTTTGCTGATTGCATAATCAATTGTATGGGTTGATTTTATCCAATGATCATAATACCAGTCTAAAACCATTCCGGATTCTTTTTCTACGATATGGATTAAGTCTTCGCCATCAGGATGCTTAAATTTCCACTCATTGAAAAAGCGAAGCAAAGATTTTCTCATTACATCTTGCCCAACTATGTAACTCAGTTGATTTAAGAAGATGTGTCCGTATGTGTAGGCCGCTGTACTGTATGCTGTATTTGTTTCATACTGGTCGGAATGTGTGGTAAGCGGCTCTTCCATTTGGCGATATTTTAAAAACAGATACGAGCCGTATGTACGAGCGTGCGGGTCTCCTTTTTGGTTGAATAAAGCTGCCATTACTTCGCTTGATGAATACTCGGTGAAACCTTCATCCATCCAAGAGTAATAACTTTCGTTAAAACCGAGCACGCCATAATACCACATGTGAGCTAATTCATGTGCAGTTACACCAACCAAACTTCCTAAGCTTCTATGTCCGGTAATCAAAGTCGTCATAGGGTATTCCATACCGCCGTCGCCGCCTTGAATTACAGTGAATTGCTCATAAGGATACACACCAAAGTTTTCATTCATATACTGAATGGCTTTAGCGGTGTACTCGCCCAATTTTAACCAATTCGCTTGTGGTGCAGTATGTTGGAAAATAACATGTACATCTATATTGTTCGGGCCTTTTACGGAGTAATGTTGGAATTCAGGGTCAGCAGCCCAAGCAAAATCGTGAACATTATGGGCGTAAAAATGCCAAGTTAAACGCGATTTTCCGTTTGTATTTACATCAGATTGCGGAGCGTAACCATGTCCGATTTCAGTCGGGTTTTGAAGTACCCCCGTTCCGCCAATGGTATAAGACGAATCAATAGTTATTTTTACATTGAACTCACCATAAGGCGCGTAAAACTCACGACCGATATACGGACTTGTATGCCAACCGTTTTCATCATACTCAGCCATTTTGGGATACCACTGAGTCATAGAAAAACGAACACCTTCCGCATTATCGCGCCCGGAACGGCGAATTTGCAGTGGTACTTGAGCATGAAAGTCCATTTCAAAAACAGTTTCTGCACCGGGTAGTATAGGTTCTGCCAGAGTTACTTCAAGTGTAGTTTCCTCGATTTTAAACTCGGTTAATTTGCCGTTTTGTGTAAGGCTGTTAACTTTTTGGAATCCGATTTCTTCATCAGAAAGATGATAAATGCGATCTCGAACACGCCCGTCAGGGTCTAAAATTTCTCTTGAGCGTTTGTCCATCATGGAGTTGGGCTGAAACGCGTTAAAATACAAGTGATAATACACCTTGTATAAGGTATCGGGAGAGTTATTAAAATACGTTAAGCGTTGTTTGCCTTCATATTGGTTTTTATCCTCAAGCATGTTAATGTCCATGTCATAGGAAACACGTTGTTGCCAATAATGAGCAGAAGGTTGCGCAAATGCTACCATGTTTATGCAAACAAATGCAAACGTTAAGAGTGACTTCATAGATTTGAGTTCGATTACGCTAGATAGTTTAAGAGCAGGATTATACTGAAATTGAATGGAGTATTGTTGTAAAAGAATTTGAAAATATAAGTTTAAAAGCGATTAGGCTATTTTGGCATCAAAATGAGTAAAAGTACATTGTTACAGAACTAATAATTTGATAAGAAAATTTTAATAACCTTTTTGTTTTGGATTCGTAACTGCTCGTCAATTATGGAATTAAGCTCAATGTTATGAGAAAAGTAGCCTTAGCATTATTATTCTTAGCAGCATCAATTATCTCCGCTTATGCACAACCTGATTTGGGTAAGCCCTATCGCGTTGAGACGTTTTCTGCTAAAGATGCTTCACGATTAGAGGTACAAACAAGTGGTGGTCATATTCATGTCGGCAAAGGCGACGACGACCAGTTTACAGTTGAAATGTATGTTCGTAAAAACGGAAAAAGTTATGATGAAGGTGAAGTTGAATTAGACGACTACACTATATCTATTCAAAAAATGGGTAATACCGTTCAGGCAATTGCAAAAAGAAACGGTGGTTTCAGTTATATGAGCTGGGACGATAATTACAGTATCCATTTTGTGGTTTATACACCAAAAGAAATTAATGCCGAATTAAAAACAAGCGGCGGACATATTTCTCTGATGGGACTAGAAGGCGATATCGATGCTAAAACCTCCGGCGGACATATTGCCTGTGAAGATGTTTCTGGCAATGTAAAGGTTTCAACCTCTGGCGGACACATAGAATTAACCTATTTCGAAGGTTTATTGGATGCAAGTACATCCGGCGGACATATAGACATCTCAAATGCTTCTGGTGATTTAACCTTTAAAACATCCGGTGGCCATATCAAGTTGAATAAAGTTTCCGGAACCATTAACGGCAAAACAAGCGGCGGTAATATTACAGCAACCATTACTGGCTTAAACAAAGGTTGTGAATTAAAAACCAGTGGCGGAAATATAACCGTTCAATTGCCTGCAAACGAAGGTTTTGATATCGATGCCAAAGGAAGCCGTGTAACTTCGAGATTAACTGATTTCTCGGGTTCAACGGAACGTGATGAAGTTAACGGAACCGTTCGCGGTGGCGGAAGCAAAGTGTATCTCAAAACATCGGGTGGCTCAATTACATTAACTCAGCTCGACTAATCTTTTCAAAAGAATACAACACAGTTTAAATTTACTCATCATAAAAAGCCGGTCTTCGCAAGAGTCCGGCTTTTTATTTTGAATGCGACTAGTCCTAGAATAGGTTGACAGGAAATGGACTAATACGTAATTAAATGAAGAGAAAAGCGAATTTAACGGGATTGTAAACCGGTAGTTTAATCTTAAAATGCGTCAATATATTTGAGTGTGAGTAAGTAAAATCGCACAAAAAAAGCCACAAAAGATAAATCTCATGTGGCTTAAAAAGGCAAGTAAAAATTATTGAACGTGTACAGCCGGCACAATTTCACCAACAACTTCACCAAAACCAATTCTATAATTTTCGTTTTGGCAGAAAGCACTCATTCTTAAGGAATCGCCGTCTTTTAGAAACGTACGTTGTTCACCTGTTTTTAAGGTAATTGGACTCGCACCGCGCCAAGTTAGTTCTAATAAACTTCCGTAAGAATCCGGAGTCGGGCCGCTAATAGTTCCGCTTGCTAACAAATCACCGGTGCGCATTTCACAACCGCTACTGGTATGATGTGCTAATTGCTGAGCCATACTCCAATACAAATACTTAAAGTTTGATGATGAAATGGATTCGAAAGTTTCAGATTGAGATGTTTTAATACTTACGTCTAATTTGATATCAAAAGCATGAGCACCTTGTTGGTCTAAATACGCCAAAGGTTTTGGATTTTGAACAGGTCCGGGAGTACGAAACGGTTCTAATGCTTCCATGGTAACAACCCAAGGTGAAATAGACGTTGCGAAATTCTTGGCTAAAAATGGCCCGAGCGGCACATATTCCCATTTTTGAATATCTCTTGCACTCCAATCATTAACAACTACCATACCCCAAATATGGTCTTCTGCATCGTTGATGGAAATGGGTTCCCCCATTTTATTCCCGGAACCAATAAAAAATCCCATTTCTAATTCAAAATCAAGTAATCGACAAGCACCAAAACTTGGGTTTTCTTCGGTATCACTTTTTGTTTGTCCTGATGGACGCACTATAGGTGTGCCTGATTTTACAATAGTACTAGCTCTGCCATGATATCCGACCGGAAGGTGTAACCAGTTGGGTTGTAATGCATTGTCTTTCCCTCTGAACATGATTCCTACATTAGTAGCATGTTCTTTTGAGGAATAAAAATCAGTGTAGTCCCCAATTTCAACAGGAAGACTCATGGTGATGTCTTCCATTCTGTGAAAAGCGTGAGTTCGCAGTTCTTGGTGGTCGCGTAAATCGGGATTATCAGCAGATAATAATTCTACAAGTCGGCAACGTAATTCTTGTGATGCCTTTCTGCCTAAGGCCATAAACCGATTGAGTTTCAATCGATTGAAGAGTTTTTTTCTTGCCCAGTTGTATTCATCAAATAGACCAAAATCGTCTAACATGGCTAAGTCTAAAACAAAATGACCAATAGCAACGCCTACACGGTAATTGCCATCCATTTGTGGCTTAAAAATTCCCAAAGGAAGATGTTGAATTGGAAAATCAGAGCCTTGGGCTGACTCAATGAAGGAAACCAATTTAGGATTCCAAGTTTCTTGTAGGTTCATCGTTTATAATAGATGGAGTTTATGTAAGTCTTCACGCGGTTCATCAAAACTGCAACTTCCGTAGCTGAAACAGAGTGTTTCGCGTGCTTGTTTTATTTCTTTGGTTGGCACTTCCAGTTCACGCCATTTCATTCCTTGATCGGAAAAAGTGAAGTGTTCAGGTTTTTCATCAACTAAAATTTCTTCTAATTCGTCTATGGTAAGACTGTATTTATTCGCAATGATAGATGCGCCGAAAATGTTAAAAAAACCGTACATCTTAGCTTGAACAGAATCATTATAGTGGCGAATCGGATGGTGCAACCCCGCTGTAAATTTAATCGGTAAGTTGTGTTGACGAGATAAATAAATAGCGGTTGCTACAATCTCTGCCTCAGGAAATGCATCAGATGTTATACCCCCGCAACGAAGTTTAAAACCTAAATGCTCAGCATAAGGATGATGTTTTAACAGTTTAATAAAGCGATTCAGATTGTATTTCCAGTCTTCATCAATATGAATCTCAATAAAGAATTTAGGGTCGGTAAGCGGGTGGTCTTTAGCAAAAACAATCAATTGAGTTATGAAATCGTAAATCGTTTTTTGTTCAGCATGCATTAAATCATGCGGAAGTTTAAACTCAAAAAAACGGAAATCGAACGAAGCCGGAAGTTGTTTAATGGTTTTGCTCAAAACCGTTAAATCAGTCATAAATCCCGACAAAAACAATTCAGATGAGTTCGAGTAAGTCGGTAGAGTCGAAAGTTTTATTTTGTGCTTATGCTGTGCCAGTTCATCACTGAATTGTTCAAGTGATGCAGTTTCTTGAATCGGGAATACAAAGCGCTCCAACATCCAATGGTATTTCTGGTTCTGATAATGCAAATAATTAGCAAACGCACTCGCAAAATCCAGACGTGCCGGCGGATACATTCCGGCATAATCTATGATTTGAAACATAAATTGTTTTAGACCACTGCGAATTTTTATCATAACACCCTTTGGAAGCGCTTTTTTAGCTGTCAAAGATGGCTGTTTTTAGCTTTAGATGCAAAGTGTAATTGTACGGAATTGCTATTTTCACCAGATAAATTAACCATTAACATTTCACTAAACATATGAATCCAGTTTTGTTGGTCGGTGCCGGACAAACCTTACTCCCAAGTATTGTTCAGGCTTCGTTTTGGATTCAGCAAGGCGTTCGGGTGCAATGGTTATGCGAGCAGACGCAAGTCTATAGTACGCAAATGATTAAGGAGTATTTAGCCGGAGTTTATTCTTTAGACGAAATCAGTATTTCGGTTGAAGAATTGGCAAGTGAATATGGCATAGAACTGATTCGAGATAAGGTCGCACTGGTATTGCCGAAAGAAAATCGAGTTATTGGTGAATCCGGAAAAATATACTCCTATTCCTGTATTGTTTTGGATGATGAAAGCTCCCATTCGGATGAAGATAGTGTCGGCGTTATACCCGAAAATCTAGTCAATTTGAAGAATGCATTTACAAACTCTGCTCAGGTTCAAATAGTTGGCGGTGGAATAAAAGGTGTTGAATTAGCCTTAAATCTTAGCGTATCAACAGAAATTCAACTTACTGTAAGCGAAAAAGAAAAGCGTTTATTACCACTCTATTCCAAACAAGCTTCGGATTGTGTTCACAAAATGCTAATTGAAAGAGGCGTTCTTATTCAACTTGGACGACATGTTTACAAAACAAAGGAATCCGTTACTTGTATTGATGCAACAGAATCAAAAGGTTCAGAATATTTGAAAAAATCAGGGCTTGCGGTTGATGTAAACGGATTTTTGGTTGTGAATTCGAAACTACTGTCAATTTCTTCATTCAATGTGTTTGCTGTCGGAAAATCATCTAAAGTTCAAGGTTGTGAATCTGTAAAACCCAATAAAGCATTTATGCTAAAACAGGGGAAAATTTTGAGAGACAATATTGAAGCTTGGTTGTTCAAACAAAAAATGATTCAACACGGACGCAAGGAGTTACACACATTTAGTTTTGTGGATTTGGGAGGAATATTGATTTCCACGGGTTCAGAAAACGGACTGTATTTCAATCGATATGTTGCAATATATCATCCGCTAATACTTCGCTTAAAAAGGGAGTCTGATTTGAGATGGATACAACGTTATCAGCGAAAAGAGCACTTTAAATCGTTTTTTGAGCGCTTTCATCACTAAGTTTTTACGTTTTATGCAGAATTAGACAATTACACTTCCATTAAAATGATTAAATTCTCGGCTTTAATCGTCATTTAATCTGTTTTTAGTGGAAAGCCTGAATAACTTTTTAGCAGCATTTAGTTCGTATGCATGGGGAATGCCCCTTTTGATTTTACTTCTTGGCGGGGGGATTTTTTTCATGTTTTATTCCCGCTTTATTCCATTTCGATATTTCGGTCATGCCATAAAAGTTCTTCAAGGAAAATATGACGATCCGGACGATCCGGGCGATATCAATCACTTTCAGGCATTAATGAGCCACATGGCTTCAACTGTTGGCATGGGGAATATTAGCGGTGTGGCAGTAGCTATTGTTATGGGCGGACCCGGTGCTTTATTCTGGATGTGGGTTTCTGCATTTTTTGGTATGGCGACAAAGTTTTTTACCTGTTCTTTATCCATTATGTATCGCGGTAAAGACAGTAATGGAGATATTCAAGGCGGCCCGATGTACGTAGTTGAAGAAGGTTTGGGAAAAGCGTGGAAACCACTAGCATATTTGTTTGCGATTGCCGGTCTGTTTGGCCCCTTACCGATTTTTCAGTCAAACCAGTTAACCCAGGTTGTTCGCGATATCGTCTTAGTTCCCAATGGCATAGTGGATGCAAATAATCATTTTTGGGGTGATTTGATTTTAGGTCTTGTTTTAGCAGGTTTAGTTTCATTGGTGATTTTCGGAGGCATAAAACGTATCGGTTCTGTTGCTTCTCGTATGGTTCCATTTATGGTAATTGTATATTGTATAAGCGTTTTATTGATTATTGGTCAGCATTTCGAAACGATTCCATCCATATTTGCCATGATTATTGAAGACGCATTTACAGCTGATTCCGTGATGGGCGGTGCTGTCGGTGCTTTAATTATTGTGGGTGTTAGAAGGGCAGCTTTCTCAAATGAAGCAGGTATTGGTACAGAGTCTTTAGCTCATGGCGCAGCAAAAACCAAAGAGCCGATTCGCGAAGGTTTAGTTGGAATGATGGGTCCGGCAATCGATACTCTTTTGGTGTGTACGATGACAGGTTTAGCCATTTTGTCAACCGGAGTTTGGCAAAGTTCGGAATCAAACGGAGTAACCTTAACAGCTCAAGCATTTGATTTTGCCTTACCGGGTTGGGGGACGTATTTGTTGGTTTTGAGCGTGCTTACATTTGCAATGAGTTCTTTGTTCACGTACTCTTATTATGGCGGAAAATGTTTGAGTTACATGATTGGCGTTGAAAAAGCACGGTATTTCAACTATTTCTATGTGGTGACGGTCATTTTTGGTGCGATTGCCAGTATTGATGCCGTTGTGAACTTCATTGATGGTATGTATGCATTAATGGCGATTCCAACCATGGTTTCAGCATTAATCTTATCCCCAAAAGTGATGGCAGCTGCTAAAGATTATTTTGCGAGAATGAAAGCACAGGATGCGTCTTTCTAAGAGTTGTTGGTTAATTCAACTCAACAATTTTAGCGCATTCTTTAATACCGCCGAGAACTACCATTTTGTCCCCTTTTTGAAGCTTAGTGCTAGGCTCAACAAACCCAAGTGACTTAAATGTGGCTTCTCCGTCTGTGGTGGATGTTTCAGGTCTGTTTACAGTTAATACGTTAATACCGAATCGTTTACGTAATTCTAATTCGGCTAATGTATAGCCATGCATCGAAGGCGGTACTAATACTTCAACAACAGAAAGTCCGTTTCCTAAATCGAGCAAATCCTTAATTCCTCTTCGGTGCAAGGTAACTCCCATACGTTCACCAACCTGACGTTCGGGATGAATGACTTCGGTAATGCCTAAACGTTTTAAAATTTGTTCCTGAACCGGAGATTTTGCGCGAGCATACACCTCTTTAACGCCGGCATTTAACATTTCCATCGCAACAATCATAACCGGCTCGAACGATTCTCCGATGGCTATAACAGCAACATCAACATCTGTTAAGCCGTGTGCACGTAACTGATTTACATCGGTAACATCAAAACAGATGGCATTTTGTGTGTAGAATTTCACTTCTTCAACAAATTCAATGCTTTTATCAACGGCAATCACATTTGCGCCTTCTTTACTCAAAGATTGTACTAAGGCTTTTCCAAAAGCTCCTAATCCGATAACGGCAATTTGTGAATTATTTAGACTCATAGTTCTGTTTCTTTAAATGTTAATTAAGCTACTGGAATGTTTTCTTCCGGATATAAATAATTTTGATGTTTGGCTTTGTTCGCAAATGCAACGGCAAATGTTAATAGTCCAACTCTTCCCACAAACATGGAAAACACTAAAACAAGTTTGCCAACAGAGCCCAATTCAGCGGTAATTCCACGCGATAACCCCACCGTCATAAACGCAGAAACTTGTTCAAATAACAAATCTGTAAGTGAAAAAGGTTCATATAAACTCATAATGACCAAAGAAATCAGGGATGTTATAATGGCCAAAAACAGGGTACTGATAGCACGGAAAATGACAATATTCGGAATAGTTCGGTTAGCTATTTCCAAACGTTCTTTACCTTGAATATTGGTAATCATTGAGGCAAAAAGAACGTACATGGTTGTAGTTTTAATACCGCCCGCAGTTGATGAAGGAGCTCCACCAATGGACATCAGAATGAGGAAAATAAGGGTGGTGCCAAGACTTAATGCCGAAATATCTACCGAGTTAAAACCGGCTGTTCGTGTGGTTACACTTTGAAATAATGCCATCAAAAACTTTTCTGATGTGTTATATCCTTCTAAAACACCGTTCCATTCGGTTATTAAGATGAAAACCGTTCCGAATGTGATTAAAATCGCAGTCATTTTTAGCACGATTTTGCTGTACACACTAAATCGCCATTTACGATTTTCATAAGGTCTTAATTTCATCAGAATTTCTGCAATAGTAGTAAAACCCAATCCGCCTAAAACGATGAGTATTATAGTTGTAAGGTTGATGCTCCATGATAGAGCGTTTACCGGGTCTGCAAGGCTATTACTGAATAAAGAAAATCCTGCATTACAAAATGCTGAAACCGAATGAAAAACGGAGAAAAACAGTCTTTTTTCAACGCCGGGAATTAAATCTGTCCAGGTTAAGAAATAAATAATAGCACCAATAGATTCGATTATAAAGGTGACAATTACAATCAAACGAAGTGTTTTGCTTACTGCTCTAACATCTTCCGATGAAATGACTTCCTGCAAAATATGGCGGTGATTCAAACCGAGTTGATCAGATAGATAAATCGCTAAAAAAGTGGCAAAAGTAATTACACCAATTCCGCCGATTTGAATCAACAACAAAATAGTAATCTGACCAAAAAGACTAAGTTGGGTGGCGGTATCAACCACGGCTAAGCCAGTAACACAAACGGCACTGGCCGACATAAAAAGGGCATCAACAAATGGAAGACCTTTTAAATCTGGTGTTGAAACAGGAAGCATTAACAGGGCAGCACCCATCAAAATAAAGAGGCCGAAACTACTGAGGATAAGTCGTGCGGGATTACTGTTTTGCGCGATAATTTTTGGAACCTGTTGCACTACCTTTATCACAATCAGGAAAACCAAATAATATTGAACGCTTAATAAAATGCTGTGTTTGGGATGATCTAAGCCCAAGTGTTCCAACCAGATGTAACTGATAATTCCGCCGTCAAGAACAATTTCCCAGCCTAAAATAAATGCAAAAATGGCGGCAACGGCTTCAAATTTTCTGGACCGAATAAAATCAAAACGATTGGGTTCAATAACAACACGAAAAAAGAATAATCCGCCAAAACTGAGTAAAACGATGGGTTCTAACCAGTTTAGGAGATGGTCAACATCGTAAACACCAACCAAGAGAATGGGTAAAACAACAGTGATTAAAGCCAATAATAGAACTGTAAACGAGCCGGTTCTCACCCATTTATTTGCTGAAAGGCTGAAATCGTATAAATCACTTTGAAAAAAATGATATTTGAGTCTCCAAGTTCGGAAGCGGTCTTGTATTTCTGATGAAAGTGACGCGAACTTCCGTTTGGTTCGATAACTCAGTTTAAATTTCATAAGCAAAGGTATGAGATACTATCAAAAACAAAAATGATAGATTTTAATTACCTAAATCGAGGCTTGGTTCTGATAAATACGATTTCAAATGCATCATTTGGCCGTTTTTCATCACAACAAATCGGCTTTCATCAATACCTTCTTTTTGTAATCCGTCTTTTAAAGCACGAGGCGGTTCATCCATATCTTCATCGGCGAGAGAAAATGTGCCCCAATGCATTCCGATAGAAAATTTAGATTGAACATCTTTATGAATTTTGATGGCCTCGTAGGGATCGACATGTACACCGCGCATAAACCAACGGGGATTATATGCGCCGATTGGAATAAATGAGACATCAAACGGCCCCAAACGCTTACCGATTTCTTTAAAATCAGGCGAATATCCGGTATCACCGGCAAAAAAGAATCGTTTGTTATCTTTAATTAAAACCCAGCCTGCCCATAAAGTTGAGTTTCTGTCAGAAAGAGAACGCCCGCTAAAATGTTGAGCGGGAACGCAATGAATTTCAAATCCGGAGTGCGAATCGGAATCCCACCAATCCATTTCAACTACGTTTTTTACGCCCCAATCTACTAAGCGTTCTTTTACTTTTAAGGGAACGAACCAAACCGGTGGATTATCCTTTTGAATGGATTCTATTTGTTCAATGGAGCCGGTGTCAAGATGGTCGTAATGGTCGTGTGAGATAATTACAAAATCGATTTTAGGTAACGAATCGAGAGCTAAACCGACAGGAGTAGTTCGTTTAGGGCCAGCCCATTGAACGGGTGAACATCGATCAGAAAAAATGGGGTCGGTTAGTATGTTTACACCGTCAATCTGAATTAAAAATGTGGAATGATTTATCCAGGTAACAACCGGTTCAGAAGTGTTATTTCGAATCCATTCCGGGTTATTTTTTTCAACCGGAAAACTCAACACTTTACCTTTTTTTCCCATAGTTGAGAACTGCCACTTTATGATTGAACTAAAACCGTGGTCATCAATCGGATAATTGTTTTTAAAACCGTCTTTTTTGTGGTGTCTTTTCGTCATACTAGGTTCCGATTCATCAGCGGTAAAGCTGAAACTAAGAGTTGCTAGGAAAATCCAAATGAATAAACGCATAGTTATAATAGGTTGAAATTCGTTGTTTAAACAGCGGATGGCACAATTACGTTCGAAAACGGGATATGTAGGTGAAAGTAATCAATAGGATAGAGTTAAAAAAATAAACCCCATTCAGAAAACTGAATGGGGTTTAGCCCAATAAAAAGCACAGCACCGCAGACTGTAAGCCGGATTCTGTATCTGCCCGAAAGCAGACGGTAATCATTTATCTAGCTCAGTTATCACTAACTGAGTCCAGCAACCTACCCGGCCGTTATGTGACAAGCTACACACGACCTTATTTGGTTTTGCACCCCGTGAGGTTTACCATGCCTTTTATGTTACCATAAAAGCGGTGAGCTCTTACCTCGCCATTTCACCCTTACCTTGCAAGCAAGGCGGTTTCTTTTCTGTTGCACTTTCTGTCGCCCCGGCTGTGTACGAGACGCCTTCCCGTTAGGAAGCACGGCGCTTGTTGGTGTCCGGACTTTCCTCACTTTGATTGCTCAAAGCGCGATTACCCGACTACGGTGTTTAAAATTTTCAAAAAACGAAGTGGAATTAACCTAAAGAAGCTTTGAATTCACGTTCAGCAACATCAAAGAAACTTTGGTCTATTACTATACGCCCACTGGATTCATCGATAATAATGCGATTCTTTTTACGCACTTCTACCTGAACCTGTGGAGGTAGCATCATACCTAAACAAGCTCCGCGTTCCATTGGTACAACAACGAGTCCGTTTTTAAATCCACCGCGTAAGCGTTCGTAATTACGAATGTAACGATCGCCAACTTGTTTCGCAGCGCTTTCACGTTTCTTTAAAAGTTCAGTTTCTTCAGCTTTAGTTTGGCTTTTTAAGCGTTCTAAATCGGTTTGCTTATTGGCTAAAACGTCTTCAGTTTCAGCTAAAGCATCTTTAGAATCGAACGTGTTTCTTTCATTTTCGTCCAACAAAATGTTGATTTCATCTAAACGCGAAAGAGCATTTTCAATACGTTGTTTTTGAGATTCAATTTCTTTGGTGAGCGCGTCATATTCGCGGTTGTTACGCACAGTCATTTGCTGTTTTTCGTACTTATCAACCAATAATTTTGCTTCTTCAACATCGCCATTGAGCATATTTCCTTCTTTTTTCAAATCGAGGGATTCCTGCTCTAAGTTTTTCACACGGTTTTGTAAACGTGCGATATCCATTTCAATATCTGCGATTTCTTCAGGTAAATCTCCTCTTAAACGAGCGATTTCATCAATTCTTGAGTCGATATACTGAAGATTTGCCAGATTTTGTAACACTTCTTCCATAAGTACTTATTGGGCTTTCTTTTTGGTTAAGGGATTTGATTTATTTTCTTTGCCATGTACATAAACCTGCATCGGGTTCGTATGCACACTGGTTTGCAGAACCGGAATACGAGGAAATGCGCCTTGTAACAAACGCTGCAAGGTTTCTGCAATAAAATGTTCTGTTTCAAAATGGCCGATATCCATGTACAATAAATCGGAATCAGCAACAAAAAAATCGTGGTATTTAATATCAGCTGTAATGTAAGCATCCGCTTTTTGGCGAATCGCTTGTTTTAATAAACTACTTCCAGAGCCGCCACAAACAGCAACTTTACGAATCGTATTTCTGGTACCTGTGAATCGGAACGATTGAATACCTAATTGCTCACAAACATACGATTTGAATTTTTCTGCACTCATCGGTAAACCGATGGGTAACTCGCCAATAGCTCCCATTCCGAATTCCGGATTTTTGTGAGAACTTGATACTTTTAAGAATCGAAAGCCGTCGTTTTTCGTGCAGTTTTGATGAAGTTGCGCGGCATCCGTTTCAGAAATGAGTAATTCAACAAAAACACGGTCTTTTTCTTCGGTGAGTTGTTTGCTGTAAATCGGTTGTTTGAATTCACCTAAAAATTTCTCAAAAGTAGATAAAAGGGTTTTTCCAAAAGACAAGTGCACCGTTTGCAGTTGACTTTCAGCAGAAGCCAGAAATTGAGTTTGAGTAAGACCTAGTTTTTCGGCGAGAACAAAAGAAACGCCGCCTTTAATGGAATCTAGGTTAGTGTGACTTACAAATAGATGGATATTGTTTTTTATCAGCTTTAAAAGTAATCGGCCTGCTTCGGTGGAGTTATTAACTGCTGAAATAGTTGGGAAAATGATGGGATGATGAGCTACTATAAGATTTGCCTGTTTTTCAATCGCTTCATCAATAACAGCGTCGGTGACGTCTAGTGTGGTAATAATGCTTTTAACTTCTGCTTCAAATTCTCCCGCTTGAAGCCCTACGTTGTCGTAGGATAATTTTAAACTCGGCAAGGCCCGATGTTCAAGAAATTCTGTGATATGACGAACGGTTAACATCATAACCTTTTTCGCTTAGCCCCTCCTCGGGCCGACTTCACAGAGCAATAATGAGTAATAGAAAATATGGTCATCTCAAAAGTTTGCAAGGATGCAAATATAGCGGTTTTTAGCTAGTTTTAAAATAAATCAATTGCTTAAGCAGAATAAAAATGATGCATACCGAATATCAGAATCGTTTACAGGAATTAAACCAACGAATTGAATACGCTGCAAAAGCTTGCGGCAGGAATCCGTCTGAGATAAAATTGATAGCCGTGAGTAAAACGCACCCCGTAGATGCAGTAAAACTATTTTATGAATTGGGGCACAGGGCGTTTGGCGAAAACAAAGTTCAGGAAATGGTCGGAAAATGGGAAGAGTTTCCGAAATCAGATATTGAATGGCATATGATTGGGGCGATGCAGTCCAATAAAATTAAATATTTAGCACCGAGAGTGAATTGGATTCATTCCATTTCTAAAGTGAGTTATTTAGACGAGTTGGAAAAACGATTAAAACTGCTCGAAAGAACTGTTAATGTGCTAATACAAGTAAATATTAGCGATGAAGACCAAAAAAGTGGTTGTGAACCGGAGCAATTACCGGATTTTTTTAAGAAAGTTGAAGAATGTGAACACATTAAACTCAGAGGTTTGATGGGAATAGCTTCTTTAGAAAAAGAACCTGAAGATGTACGTCCTCAGTTTAAGCAACTAGCCGATTTGTTAAAAAAATATCAGAAGGAATATCAATCAGATAAGATTCAGCTTACAGAGCTTTCTATGGGAATGACCGGAGATTTAGAGGTTGCCATAGAAGAAGGAGCTACTATGATTCGTGTGGGAACAGCATTATTTGGTAACAGAGATTATATAGTTTAAGTTGAGACTGAGCTCATTTTTTTGCAAATTGCCCAAAACGTAGTTGGAACTTGCCATGATTCAATTTTTCTTATTTATGTCGGCTTTTTTAGCAGCAATGTTAGTGTTCGATTATATGAGAACAAGAAATAAAGTACATGGATCAACCATTGAGCAAGAGTTAGAAGAGGCACGAAATGAAATCATGCATCTTAAAGAACGGGTTCAGCATCTTGAAACCATAGTAACTGCCGATGAAGATGATGTTTGGGGAATGCGAAACAAATCGGGTAGTTCTTACGATAAAGAGTCCCCAATTAACTCATAAAAATAAGATTAGGAGCTCATTAGAATATGTCAGGTCAGGAAATGGTAGTTGCGATTGTAGCCATTGGAAGTGGTTCCGCAATATTATTAACAGCAATGACTTCGGTGTTTAAGGTTATTAATAAGTGGATTGATCGTAAATCTGGAAATTCAGAATTAAATCAAAAGTTTTTTGATGATTACATTCAGTTCAAGCGACAAGTTTTATCCAGATTAGATGAGATGGAAACCGGAGTTCCTGCTCAATCAGGAAAACACAAACAAAAAAATTTACCAAACCCGGAAGCGTCTGAGGAAGAAATCATACGAGAAGCCTCTCCCAGATTGAAAAATATGTTAAGTCAGAAAAGCTAAAACGCTCTGATTGGAATCTGTATATTTGACCCGAGTCGGAATTTTATAAGCCGGCTTGGGTTTTTTTGTATAAAGCCATTAGATTCCTCACAATAAAATGACCTGACTGGAATTACATTGTTATGAAATTAACTGCTCTTGAAATAAAACAACAAAAATTTGAACGAGCTCTTCGTGGTTACGATGTAGGTGAAGTAAACGCGTTTTTAAACGTTATGGCTACCGAATGGGAGCATTTGGTGGGGAAAAATCGTGAATTAGAAAATACCATCCAGAGATTACAAGAAAAATTACAACACTACGAGCGAGTTGAATCGGCTTTACACGAAACGCTTCAAACGGCAAAAGATTCTGCCACTCAACGAATTGAGAATGCAAAAAAAGAATCCAGAAGCCGCGTTGAAAAAGCGGAAATGGAAGCTGAAAATATGCTAAGAGAAGCTCGCCAACAACGTCATCAGATTCGCCAAAGTGTAATTCGATTATTAGACCGCCGTGAAGAAATTATTCGTGGTATACGCTCTTATCTTGAAATGGCAAACGAATCGTTGAATGCGTTTAATCGTGATGATAGTAGTTTGTACCAATTACCGCGAGAAGATCAGGAATATTCGATGGACTCTAAAAAACAGATGAAACAAGAGCGTCAACCTGCATCAAGCAAAATTAAAGAACAAATTTCCAGAGATGAGAATCCATTAGTCCCGGGAATGGACGATGTGGATGCCATCATCGATCAACTAGATTAATTCAATTAACATTAGAAAAACCTACATGAAAGCATTTGATACTGTTGCAGAATTCAGAGCTAAACGCGCTGAAGCTTTACAATTCATTCAATCAAAAACAGATTTAAGACCGGAGTATTTAGTGATATTAGGAACCGGTTTGGGCGATTTAGTAAAACAAATCAAAATCGAGTTCGAAATTCCTTACGAACAAATCCCACACTTCCCTACGTCAACTGTTGAGAGCCATGCCGGACGTTTATTATTCGGCACATTGGGCGGTAAAAAAGTGGTTGCAATGCAAGGCCGTTTTCATTATTACGAGGGCTACACGATGCAACAAATCGTATTCCCTGTTCGAGTTTTACAAGCAAATGGCGCACATACATTAATTGTTTCAAATGCTGCAGGAGGTATGAATCCTTTATTCCGCCGTGGTGATGTAATGTGTATTAATGATCACATCAATTTATTAGGTGATAACCCTCTTATTGGTCCAAACGACGATGAAATGGGCGCTCGTTTCCCTGATATGAGCGAGCCTTATTCTCATTCTTTAATTGATTTAGCTGAAAAAGTGGCGCTGAAAAACGCAGTAAGAATGCATCACGGCGTGTACGTTGCTGTTACCGGGCCGAATCTGGAAACTAAAGCTGAATACCGCTTTTTACGCGCACTCGGCGCCGATGTAGTTGGTATGAGTACAGTTCCTGAAGTTATTTCTGCCGTTCATTCCGGAATGAAAGTTCTCGGATTCAGCGTAATTACAGACGAGTGTTTTCCTGATTCTTTAGTTCCTGTTTCTATGGCAGAAATTTTAGAAGCTGCTGATATCGCTCAGCCAAAAATGACCAAAATTATTGTTGGTGTTTTAGAGTCCCTGTAATCAGGGATTTTTAAACTTTGAAAGTTCAAAGTTTATCTGTGTATTTGACGTAAACAGAATCAGAAAGAAATTTACCTGCATGGATTTTAATTCAAACTCAATTTGGGATGAACACCGCTGGGAAGCTCACCTGAATGATCTTGAAAAGAAGTCGTTTAAGAAAAAGTTGTTCATTAATGCATCTTGGGGTGAAAATGAACCGGTGTGGCTTCGCTTTTTAAAGGAGTTTGAAGACGTTGAAGAGGCTTTGGAAAGTTATCTTGATGATGAACTTACCTACGAAGAAGCCTATTTTCCTGATGATGTTGACGAATTGGGAGAAGACGACGATGTGGATGAAGATATTTTTCTGAGTTACGGTGAAGAGGAAGAAGAAAGCGACGAAGACGAATATATACTAGACCCCGCTGAAGAATTGGAACTGCTAAATGAGGAAGCAGAGGATGTGGAAGAGGGCGATGAGTGGAAACTTAGCCTTACTGAAGAATATTCTATTGATTCTCTTGCCGATGAAACTGATCCGTTCGATGCGTATTTCGTGTATGATGAATCCAGAGATTTAAGTCTTTACTTTCTTAAAAGAACTGTAGAATTTGATGAACACTTAACTTCTCCGATTTATATTGAATTTGTACAGGAGTTATTACATATAACTACTAAAATGGCAGCTGCATTATCTTTTAATCATGAAGAAGTTCAGTATTTAGGTGCCATTATAACCTATTGCAAGCGAGCGCTTAAACATGCCAACAAATCCTTGGAAATGATTAAAGTGCTCAAAAACGAGGCTATTGTTACTGATAAAGAATACCCGGTCTTGTATACCCGATTATTCGAGTTGCGAAACGAGTTAGGTTTGCTAATTCAAGAAATGCGAGAGTTTTTAGAAAGCAATAAGTCATAAAAAAAAGCCCGATAAACGGGCTTTTTTGTTTTAAGCAGTAGCTTTTCGTTTTATATACATTGGCGGAGCTTGCTCTCTTATTGTTGCTTCTGTTATGATGCAACGTTCAACATTACTCAAGGTCGGTAAGGTGAACATGATGTCAAGCATAGCTTTTTCCATGATACTTCTTAATCCGCGAGCCCCTGTTTTTCTTTCAAGAGCTTTTTCAACAATGGCTTTCATGGCGTTTTCTTCGAACTCTAAACCCACATTTTCCATTTCAAACAACTTTTGATATTGTTTGGTGATGGCATTTTTAGGTTCAGTCAGAATTTGAATCATTGCTTTTTCATCCAACTCATGTAAACCGGAAATAACCGGTAAACGCCCTATAAGTTCTGGGATTAATCCAAAACGTTGTAAGTCTTCAGGTTCAACATACGTGAAAATTTCGGGGTCGTTTTTATCGTATTTCACTTGTTCAACGGTATGAAAACCCATTGATGAAACACTTAATCGTCTTGAAATAATTTCAGCTAAACCGTCAAACGCTCCGCCAACAATAAATAGAATATTTTTGGTATTAACTTGAATGAATTGCTGTTCAGGGTGTTTACGTCCTCCTTTAGGCGGAACATTCGCAACAGTACCCTCAAGCATTTTTAACAGCGCTTGTTGTACGCCTTCACCGGAAACGTCACGAGTAATGGATGGATTGTCGCTCTTACGGGCAATTTTATCAACTTCATCGATGTAAATAATACCGCGTTGCGCGCGGTCTAAATCATAGTCAGCTTGTTGAAGCAAACTGGATAAAATGCTCTCAACATCTTCTCCGACATACCCCGCTTCTGTTAATGCTGTTGCATCAGCAATAGTGAACGGAACATCAATAATAGAAGCTAAAGTTCGCGCTAAGAGAGTTTTCCCTGAACCGGTTGGACCTAACAGCAGAATATTACTCTTTTCGATTTCAACCTCGTCAAGACTTCTGCTTTGGCTGGAATTCACTCGTTTGTAATGATTATAGACAGCTACAGACAGTGTTTTTTTTGCAAAATCCTGACCAATAACATATTCGTCAAGCTTAGCTTTTATTTCAACCGGTTTAGAAACTGGTTTATAGTTTGCAGATCTGCGTTTTGCTTTTGCAGCAAGTTCTTGTTCTACAATTGAGTTTGCATCAGCTATACAGCGGTCGCAGATATATACATCTGGTCCCGCTACCATGCTGGTTACCTCAAAGTTCGAACGCCCGCAAAATGAACAATGGATATGAGAGTCTTTACCGCTCATTATTTGCTTTTAGGTTTACGCTCCAATAAGCGATCAACCAAACCGTATTTCAAAGCCTCATTGGCGTCTAGCCAATAATTACGGTCTGAGTCGCGCTCAATTTCTTCAACTGTATGGCCGGAATGTTTAGCCAAAATTTCATTCAAGGTTTTTTTTGTTCTGATGATTTCACGTGCTTCAATTTCAATGTCAGATGCCTGACCTTGAGTTCCGCCCATCGGCTGGTGAATCATTACTCTTGAATTTGGTAAAACAGAACGTTTACCTTGCGCTCCGGCAGTTAATAAAATGGCACCCATCGAAGCAGCCATGCCGATACATATTGTTGCAACATCACATTTAACATATTGCATCGTATCGTAGATGGCTAAACCGGAACTTACCACTCCACCCGGACTGTTAATGTACAGGTAGATATCTTTTTCCGGATCTTCCGATTCAAGGAACAGCATTTGTGCAATTACATTACTTGCAATAGCATCATTAATAGGAGTTCCAAGAATGATGATACGATCTTTTAGAAGACGTGAGTAAATGTCATAAGCTCTTTCTCCTCGGTTGGTTGTCTCGATAACCATCGGGATAAGATTGCTTTGTAAATCGACGAGCCCGCCGTTATTTGAATCGAAAATGGGTTGTTTTGTTTGCATAGGTCTTATTCAGACTTCGGGTTGTGTTTTTCCTGATAAGCATCTTTGCTTAGGTCGTTAATTTTAACGATTTCAAGAGCTTTATCATACACTTTTTCTTCACGAATTTGAAGTCTTAAGTTTTCTAATTCACCCGGATTTGAAGCGTATGCATTTTTAATAATATCAACCGGATAGCCCATTTGAGCTGATTGTTTCTCTAAAAATGCGTCAACATCAGCTTCGTTTAATTCGATATCATTGCCGAATTTTTTGCTTAATTTTTGAGTGATGAACCACCATTTAGCGTCTTTAACAGCTTTGTCAGCATACATGCTGCGGTAAGCATTAAAGTCTAATTGTTCTTTGATGTTGTAACGTTGACGTAATTCTTCAACATAACGCTTAATAAGCATGGTTTGCAAGGTAGCAGGTACATCAAATGAATGTGCATTAACCAATGCTTCAGAAAGTTCATTCTTAATCATGGTTTCAGCAGTGTTGTCATAATATTCCTGAACACGGCTTTTTAAGAATGCACGGTATTCTTCTTCATTTTTGTACTGTCCGTTGCTGAATTTTTCAATCAATTCTTCAGATAAAGCAGGTTTTGTTAATGCTTTAACAGCTTTAATTGCTAAACGGTAGTAATGTGAGTGATCACCGTGTTTAATTTCAGCATCTACTTCATCACCGGCAACTTTGCCTAATAGGAATGGTTTGTAGTCAGCATTTTTTGGTTCGCGAAGATTGAATTCTTGGTCTGGATCTACATCGCCTTCAACAAGATTGCCATCGTGGTCTTTACCGAAAACATCAGCAACGATTAAACTTTCTTCGGTAGCAGCTTGTTCTACAACGTTCCAAGTGCCTTCGTTTTCGAGTAAATAATCGATTTCTTTGTTTACATCGTCTTCGTTCACATCATGAATCATGCGATCGATTTCAATTGTAGCTAAATCGGTTAACTCGAATGTTGGTTCAACACCAAGAAGGATAACAGCTTTTAATTCATTGTTTTCCCAATTGATTTCTTTGAATTCACTTTCACCAACAGGTTTGTATTCTTCAAGAATTTTATCGTTGTACACGTCTAATACATAGTTGCGAACTTCATCTAACTCGATATCGCGACCATAACGTTTTTTGATTAAATCCATAGGTGCTTTGCCCGCACGGAAACCAGGAAGGTTTACTTGTTTGCTAAATTTTTTATATGCTTTATCGAAGGCAGGAGCTAATTCTTCTCGTGTTGCAGTGAGGATAATTTCTTTGTCAACAGAGGAAATGTCGTTAACTGTAATGTTCACGGAAATGTGTATAATTTAAGGGTGGAATTTAATTCTTTTTTTTAGATATGATTTGGTACGAGAGAGGGGACTCGAACCCCTACACCGCAAGGTACTAGATCCTAAATCTAGCGCGTCTACCAATTCCGCCACTCTCGCAATAGGAATGTTCAATAAGCAAACTTATCAAAAAACATTTCAGAACGATAAAGTTAACTAAAATTTCGAAATCCGGCAATTCTTACTGTATGACTAATTTACATTTTGTTTATTGTACCTGTTCAAATAAAGAAGAAGCACAAAAAATCGCTAGAGATTGTGTGGGCAAGCGTTTAGCTGCTTGTGCAAATATTATTGATGGTATGGAGTCTGTTTATTGGTGGGAAGAAAAGTTAATAGAAGACAAAGAAACAGTGCTCATTTTTAAAACACATGAAAATAGAATTTTAGAATTAACGGAAAACATCAAAAAATTGCATAGTTATAAGGTTCCTTGTGTTATTTCTTTGCCGATTGTCGGTGGAAACCATGATTATTTGAAATGGATTCTATCAGAGACTAAATAATAAAAAGCCTCCTGAGTATCAGTCAGGAGGCTTTTGGGATTTATGTGTTACTTGTTTGTGTATGCATCTTTAATTTTTGAAGCTGAACTCTCCAGTTTGTAAAGTAATGAGTGCTTTTTTAGCAAATCCTTTAAAGTCCATTAAAGCAGTTCCGTCTCCGGTCATTGTAATGGTACCTTCTACAACAACTTCGCTGTCATCTGTATTTGAATTGTAGGTAACCATTTTGTAGTCGATTGTACCGGTTACGCCTTCTTCAAGATTTTCATTAGCTTGAACAGTTGCTTTGTCGATAGAAACATCTGTTAATTTGATGTAGATGTCATGATATTTATTGATTGTAGTGCTGTCTTTTAAAGTTACTGTCATGGAACCTGTTCCGTAATGTGAGCCATTAAGAACTAATGTTTCTGCAGTACTTGCAATACCGGCCATTGAAAGCGTATCAATTCTGTTGAATTCTCCGGAACGACGAGTTGCTGTTTCACTGCCTGAACGTGTAGAAGTAAAATAGATGGAATTGATAGAGTCTGGGCTAACTCGTGGTTGTACAACAAATGCACCGGATTCATGAGTATATATGTGTTTCATTAAGATGCTTAATGTTTTACTCATTCTGTTGTTGGTCATTGTACGTTCGATACTTAGTGTGTGAGTTCCTGTTTCAGGGTCATACGTGTATTGAGCGTTTCTGCCAATTCCGCGATCGGACTCATGATCGTTACCGCCGCGTTTCATCATGCTATTTCCATAGCTGATACCATCGCTGCTTACACTAGCTGTAGCATCATAAGTAGCTGCCAAAAGACCGTCAGTTTCGTCAGATAAACTAGAACTTACCACTGCTGCAGCATATTCTAAATCTGCAGTTGATGCTTCTATTGATGAAGAGTTATCGTCTGAACATGCAACGCTTAATGTGCCTAATGCGATAACCGGTATCAAGAATTTTTTAAAGTTAAATGGTGTTTTCATAATGAACTCTCGTATTTGTTTTGAGTTTGTTAGGTTATACATTCCTAATACACAGCTAATAAACTTCCCCCCTAATGGAATTCAAAAAAATTTTAGTTAAAGAAGAGCCTGAGTGTATCACGTTTTCAATAAATCGTCCTAATGCATTGAATGCCATAGATTTTGAAGTGATGGACGAATTGGAGCATTTGTTACAATTCATAGAGAAAAAAAATCTAAAGATGCTCATTTTTTGTGCTCCAGAAACAGGAGGATATGTGGCTTCAGGTGGTGATTTAGTGCAATTCGCGAATTTAAAATCAGAATCTGATGGATTGATGATGGCAAGAAAAATGGCTGAGATACTAAAGAGAATAGAATCTTTGCCATTATTGACGATTGCATTTATTAATGGACAAGCGTTTGGCGGTGGCTGCGAAATGAGTCTTGCGTTTGATTTAATATATACGAATGAATCTACCTTGATGGGATTTACACAAGCTAAATTTGCCTTATCTCCCGGATGGAATGGCAGTACAAGATTGGTTGAACGTGTAGGCAAAGCAAATGCGCTGCATATTTTGCTCACACAAAAAAAATTGTCGGGTGAAGAAGCGTTACAATATGGTTTGGCGCAAGATTTTTTCCATACTGATGAACAGTTTCAACATAGAGTACATCAAATATTGAGTTATGATAAAGCAGTAATTAGAGGAATTAAGGCAGCGGTGAAATCGGTATCAACAAAAAAAAACAGAGAGAACACTATGGAAGACGAACTTAATGAATTTGCAAAAATGTGGGCTGCTGAACCTCATCATAAAGCAGTTGAAGCCTTCATAAATAGAAAGAAAAGTTAATTTCTGGAGAAAACGGCTTTAAATTCACTCCAGGAAAACGCATCACCGGTTGAAATATCCGTCCATTTAGAAATGTACCACAAACCATTGCCTCCGGCTTGTAAGTCTAAAATGAGATCTCCAACAGCCGTAGTTGGAATTCCGCTAGATGTACGATTATGAATGATGGTTAAGCTGTATGAAGCGATAAACTGTTGTTCTGTTTCTGAGCGGATTTCATAGCGAGAATTTGAAAGTGTGAGTTTGTGTCCGGTAAACGATTCTGCTTCTGAAACCAGATTCGTCATATAGGTTTGTTCTTCCTGATAAGTCCAAGCCGCCCAAATTCCGGGATTGGTTGCTGCTGATTGTTGAGAAGGTGTAAAGAGGAAGGTATTGGAGTCAAAACACTGCAAATAATTTTGAATACTTAAACCGTTTAAAGCATTCGTAAAATTCTGAATTACAATTTCAGCCCTATCCGGTTGTATGAAAACAACTTGATTTCCGGAGTCAGGTAATTCCGGTTCACGAGTAGCAAAAAGTGAGCATGAGTTTATTAGTAATACAACTAAAAAACACCGAATGAAAAGCATTTTTCTATATGATGATAAAACCGCCATTGCTCAGAATATACTTTGAAATTGATTGACTATTTCTCTGTTAACATTTCAAATTCTCTTATCTTCTCGAAGCAATTTATATAAAAAGATTTCCGATAAATCTTTCATTTAATAATGAGATAGCGTATTTATATCGGGAGTTGAACATCTGTGAATGAAATAAACGTATCACTAAACTATGTCTAATTTGGACTTATTTGGATTGAGTTCTGAGCCAGAAGATTCCGATGCAAAAAAAGGAACGGAAAGTCAGGCGCAGCAATCCGGGGATGAAAGAGTTGAGAATGTGCAAAAAACCGTTGAAGTTCAAACGGTAAAAACGAATTTGCCCGAAAAGAAATCAAGCAAAAAGAAAAAAGAAAATCCGACAGAACAGATTGGTGAGCTTCCTGTTGTTTCAGATATGGCTGAACCGGAATCACAGATTGTTGATGAAAGTCAAGTATTTGAAGCTGAGCCACTTACAGATGAAATTCAAGATGAGGAATTAGTAGATGATCTCTTACAGGAATATCAACAAGAGATAATGGAGAGTAAACCGGAAGAAAAAACGGGTGTTGAAAACAATTCTATTTACTTGGAGGAGAATTATATTGCAGATGAGAATGTCCAAAATTCTGAAGATGAATCTACAAACGAATTCCAGCCGGTTTTTGAGCAGGAAAATAATCTTGACGAAAATAGTGTCGATTCAATACAAGATGATATTGCGCCGGAAATGGATTCCATTGAAGAGCATGTGCAAGAAGTTTTAGCAGAGTCGATGGAAGAAATTATTGATAATACAAGCTCTGTCGAATTCGAAGAAAAATCCATTGTAGAACAGATAACTGTAGAGCCGAAAAAAGATAATCGCCGCCAAGAAGAAATTATTGATTCCCTTTTGAGTTCTCTAAAAAGCGAAATGAAAGAAGAGGATATTCCTTTAACCGAAGAACCTAAAAAAGAGGAAAAGAAAGCGGATTCCAACCCAATTCCGGTTTATATATCAAAAGAGATAAGAAAAAAACGAGGCGAAGTGGTTGAAGAACACGAAGACCAAATGCCCTTAGCCAACTTTGATCCCTTAGCTGTTTATAAAGGGATGGTGCGTCGTTTTTTTATTATTAGCAGGCATACGGTAGGTTTGTTTGCAGGTGGATTAATTTCATTCAGAAAGGCGCTCCCTAAGTCCAGAACAAAAGGTTTGCGATTTTTGTTTACCAGAATGGCGGCGGCCATTACTCGTCCGCTGGTAATGAAAGACCTGCGTGATAAACCGTTTGCGTTTCAGTTACGCCGTCGTTTAGAATTAATGGGCCCCACTTATATCAAGTTGGGACAAATTTTAGCCCTTCGTGAAGATATTTTGCCGGATTCTGTTACCGAAGAGTTAAAAAATTTATTAGACCGTTTACCGCCAATTGATTTCAAAGAAATCCTTGAAATTGTGCAAAATGATCTAGGAAGGCCAATTGGTGATTGCTTTAAAGAAATCAACAAAAAGCCAATCGGAACAGCTTCGATTGCACAAACACATTTGGCTATAACGGTAGATGATGAGCGCGTAGTTCTAAAAGTGGTTAAACCCGGAATTCGGGATTCTATTTTAACAGATATTCGCTTATTGAAATTGATTTCCGGTTTTTTACAATGGGCAATTCCTCAATATCAACCGAAACAATTAATTGATGAATTCTGTGCATATACCGAAAAAGAGGTCGATTTAACGAACGAAGCTGATCATGCAGAAATTTTTGCAGCAAACTTTCGTGAACATCCGTTGGTGAAATTTCCGCGTATTTACCGAGAATACAGTGGTTTAGATGTGCTGTGTATGGAATTTATGGATGGCTACAAACCGGGCGCTCCCGAAACGGAAAGTTTAACATTAGAGGAACGCGAGTCCTTGGTGGATACCGGTGCGGCTTCTATTATTCAAATGTTGTATAAAGACGGGTTTTTCCATGCGGATTTACATCCCGGCAACCTGATGATTTTACCCGGCCCGAAATTGGGTTTTATTGATTTAGGAATGGTCGGACGTTTCGAGGATAAAACCCGCAGACGTATGTTGTATTACTTCCATGCTCTTGTTTCGGGCGATATTGATGGCGCTACGAAGTACTTGTTAGCCATGGCTCGAGTGGGACAAGGCGGTGACCCACAAGGATTCCGTCGCGCAGTTTCTGATACTTTGAGAAGATATTACATGCACGCTCAATCAGGAGACTTCAGTTTAGGGCAATTGATTTTGAATTCACTTTCCATTGGCGGTAAATATCGTGTGTTTTTCCCTGTGGAAATGACATTGATGGTAAAAGCCTTGGTTACGTTCGAGGGCGTTGGCTTTTTATTGTTGGATAAATTGGATGTGCCTAAACTTTCAGAAAAGTATGTGACTAAAATCTTTAAAGAACAGTTTAATCCGGCAAATATCACTAAAGAACTCTTGCGCGGAGCACCGGAGTTGGTTGATATGCTCGTACAACTTCCTAAACTTTCTGCGGACGGATTAAAATTTCTGGAAGAGACTTTGAATGACCGTTCACCCAGCAATCCTCTTGAAGGTATCAAAAGCGCAATTATTGCCGGTGCTTGTTTAGTTGGCGGTGTTTTGGCTTTAATACAAGGTGCGCATTGGGGTGTGTATTCAGTTCTGTTCGGATTGTCAATCTTATTTGCGATGTTCGGGAAATAATCCCTTTCTAAATTGAATTAAAGATTGGATTTTCCATTAGAATTCAACACTTTACAGATGCTGTTGGATTATGACTTTGGGTTAAGGTATGGCTACAAAAAAATCGCTGTTCAGTATAAAAATTGAATTCTCTGATGAGGATTTAAATCAGTTATTTGAGCCGTTTGACCCATTAATGGCTGAAGGGTTTAATCAATTAGAAGAATTATCGAATCCTGTAAAAGAGCCTTTCGACCCGATTGATTACAATTATCTCAACTCGATAAAAGATTCATTTTTAGCGCCTATTATTGACCATTATTTCCGTGCCGAGATTTATGGGATGGAAAAACTACAAAAAGAAGGTCCGGCAATTTTAGGGTGTAATCATTCCGGAACCGCATTTCCGTATGACGCTTTGGTTTTAGATGCCTTGATGTGGCGCCATTATCATTTCATGCCCAAATACAAGTGTCGTTCAGTGTATTCACCAAAATTGGCTAAAGTTTGGTGGATGCGTCCGTTTGGGATCGACAATTTTTGGAGAAGAGGCGGCGCTGTTGATATGACGTTCAAAAATTTTAGTGCCTTATTAGAGGGTGGAGAACGTGTTTTATATTATCCCGAAGGTGTGCCCGGAATCGGAAAAGGATTTACAAGAAGGTATCAGTTACAGCATTTTTATTCGAGTTTTGTGGTTTTGGCAGCCATGCACGATGCGCCGTTTTATCCGATTTTATGTGTAAATGCAGAATGGGTAAATCCGACTTCTATCACTATAAAATGGGTTGATAAATTGTTCGATAAACTTGCCGGAATTCCGTTTTTTCCAATTCCTGCGATATTTGTCGGCTTGATATTTCCTTTCTTTTATTATTTGGCATTTCCTTGCAACATGAAATTTTTTGTCGGAAACCCGGTAAATATTCGCGAAGCATTAAAGAAAAACGGCGTGACCGATTTTGCCAAAGCTGATAAAATTGATTATCAAAAAGTTGCCGATCAAATTCGCGATACCATGCAGATTGATTTGGATAAAGCTGTTCACGAACACGGTAAAAAACCATACCATGCAAAAACATTATGGTCAAAAATGGGTGAATTAGGTTGGAGCTGGTTAAAAGCGACTCCATTAGGCTGGCCGTTCGCATTTTTGGGTCATTCTCGGGATTTAAGCAGACCCAAAGCCGGAAAGTTGTGGTCTGTAATTCGTGATTGGGATATTTGGTTCTTCTTCTTCCCTTTCGGATGGATTTTTCTCGCATTAACGCGTGCACTTCGAAAACCGCCTTATGGTTATCGAGGCTTAAGCAAGAGTGAATGGCGTAAGAAAACGGGTTCCTATTTTTGGAATTTGGAGCACAACCCAATTCCAGGTAGAAATGAACGGTTCGATTAGAACGAATAGGTTAATTCAAAGCCGTGTAAAACAGATCCTGTATCCTTTCCCGATGCAAAAGAATAATGAAATGAAACGGGTTTAAAGAAGGGAATCATCTTATCTACATACATTTTTTTGAGACCGTCTAATGATACTTGTAAACCCCAAACGGAGTCATTAAAGGAGTCTTGATTTGATATATAGTAGGATAGGCTTGAATAGGACAAGGTAACTGACTCATATAGCGCCAATCTAATCCCTTGTGCAATATCAATACCGGGTTTATTATTTCCTCTAAACAATTGATCCCAAACAGAAATATCAATTTCAGTAATTTTTTGATTTTGACTTCGTGAGCGTTGTTGCAAATCAAAAGCATCGCGGGTGAAATCTAAAGCAAAGAGTTGTACACGCGCATTGTTCACATAAGTGAATAAACCGATAGTTAGGGATTGTCCGAAACTCGTGGTTTGTGGCATGGCTAAGGTTTGATTCAGCCAAAAAGAATCCGGATTATTTATGGTAAATGAACGGCCGACATTTTTTAAAGCATATCCAAATCTGTAGGTAAACAGAAAATCTTCATAACTGCGCTCATAATTATATAAGCTTAAAAAATCTATAAAATCGAGTTCTACTATGAGTCCGATGTCGTGTAAGATTCTGTTAAAATTATAGTTATACAAATCGTCTTGTGCAAAAAACCATTTCAAAGAATAACCGAATGCAATATTAATTCCTTCATTAAATTGAATACTTGCACCGTTACTTATTTGAGATACATTAAATGCGGATCTGATATAGGTTGAGTCGTAGCCCTTTACAGTGTTAGAAACACGATAGGTATAATCTTCATGTATTTGTGAAGTATGTAAAATGGCAATTCCCCAATCGGAAGCCCGATTGATTAGGGTTGATTTGCCTTGATACCGAATAGCGTAATCGGAGCGTTTGTATGCATCAAAAAACCAAGAGTTATTGGGGTTAATACCGAGTCTAATATTAGATTTATCCGATGAATTAAATCCTAATTGTGCCGGACTGTACCAAACTGCGGTTGATGAAGAACTAGGAAGCGATGTAAATGCTCCGGAAAGCCCATATTCGGCTGGCATTGCTGAATTAGTAAGAAAAGGAAAACTATTGGGTACAAACTGAGCTTTCGATGCTTGTACAAAGCACATCAAAAAGAAAATGGATAAATAAAAGGGTAACTGTGTTTTCAAATTGTATTCTTAAAAACGATAATATAAGTCAATTCCCCAAAATGTCGGATTTTTCAAATAGGAATATGTGTTACTTTCTTCGACGAGAGCAGAGTAGGTGATACTCAATGAATAGGGTTTAATGGACGGAAACTGCTTATCTAAATACGCTTTTTTTAATCCGTCTAAGTGAAATTGAAATCCTTTATAGGTTGATTTTGAATAATAGGTCGTATAAATGTAATCACTGTCATTAATAGTCACCCATTCGTTTGCGAATTCACGTTTTCCATATGAAATGCTAAATGTTTCTAAGAAGTGGAAACGTAAACCTGTAGAGGTTTCAATTTTCAAATCAGGTTTGCCATTAAAAAAATTACGAGTGAGTGAGATATCACTACTAAAGATAGATTGTGTTTGTTGATTGTTTTTTTGTTGTAAATCAAATATATCTCTTGAAATATCAACGGCAAATACTTCTATTGCTTGGTGTGTAACGCTTAGTGTTAATGATTGTCCCAATTTTGCAAGTTGAGGCATGGCATAAACGATGTAATTATTTTCAATCTCATCTTGAAAATTATAGAATTCAGTGTTATATGAATACGATTTTCCCACATTATGAATAGAATACCCCAATCTGTAATTTATGTCCATTTTTAAAAATGAAGAATCAAAAATCCGTAATCCCAAAAAATCAAAGAGAGATAAATCAGTGATTAATCCGAAATCATGCAGAAGGCGGTCAAAATCAAAGGTAATCCAGTTGTTGGAATACCATTTAAGCGAATAGCCTATTGATACTCTAATGCCCGTGAAAAAAGAAGTACTGATACCTGAGCTTAATAATGAAACACTTGAAAAAAGAGGCAAAGTCTCACCGGTTCCCTCTGGTTGGTCAATAGTCGTAACTTGAAGAACTCCAAAATCCTCATTTGCATATGCTAAACTTATGCCCCAATCAAACGTTCTATTCTTTTTAACAATCGAGTTTTGATAACGAACAGAATAATTGGAATACGAGAGGTCATTAAAAAAAGCTTGATTATTGGGAGATAATGACACTACTAAGCTTCGTGTTGGAGTGTACCCTAATAAAGCAGGATTGTACCAAGCTGCCATTGAGGATTGTGATGGAAGCGTTGAAACTGCCCCTGCCATTCCCAATTCATTAGGTGAAGCAAACGAGTTCAGAAAATCAAAGTTAGAATTGTATGAACTCTGAGCGAACGTCTTACATGGAACAATCAGCAAAAAAATTAAAAGGGATGTACAAGGTATTTTTAACATCGTTTTCTCCAATTAAAACGAATATGTAATTTGGAATCCAGAAACAGTTGAACCATCTGTTACCCAGTTAATGTTAGGCATCACACTTCTTGAAAAAGAGAAATTAAATGGTTTAAGTGCGGGTAGATAATCATCTAAAAAGATTTTTTTAATCCCATCCAATCGTATGGTATAGCCTTTTGTTTTTAAAGGATAGTCATAACCAGCGCCAGAATAGTTGCCATTAAATATTTCAATAGTATTTAAGAATGAAAATTTGATGCCTTCATGTAAATAAACATTTCCTGAAGCTTTACCGTTAATCAAATGATCTGAGAATGATATTTCATTGTAAAATCCCTTTGTATAAACGAGTCGGTTCACTGTTGGGTTTGTGATAAAATCAAATTCGGGGTTTAATGCTACCATTTGCTCTCGGGCTTCACGGCTCACGTCCACAGTAATAGATTTAAAAGCACGTTTTTAAGTTTAAAATCGAACCCAAGTGTCCCCGAAAAACCAAGATGAGCGAAACGAGGTAAAGGGTCGGCATATATCGGATTGTCTGTATAGTTAATTTCGTCGCCTATATTTTTGAGGGAATAACCACCCCGGATTTTGGAGATAATATAATAGAGCTTATCAGCAGGCTTAAGCCAAGAAATATTAAGTGCATCAGTAATGTTCAGTTCAGAATAAATGCCAAAGTCATAAGCGTTTTCTTTAACATATGCCTTTAAACTTTCTCCATTAGTAGTAACACCGCCTAGACCTAGTTTAGATTTGATGTATCGGTATGAAAAACCAGCGCTGATATTAAACCCTCTAAATACTCGGGTTCCTAAACCAAAGCTTAAGGTGTGGGTAAAATCATAGCTATTATATCTTCCTAATTCATTACCGGATTCATCTGTTTGAATTTGTTCTCCTAAATCAAAAAAAAGATGATAGAAGCTAAGTCCCAATGTTGTTTCTTTACCTAAGAATGTAAAAGAATGCGAAAACCGCGCTGCGTAATTATCGAAATGTATCCCGACATCAAATTGAGCTAGCCATTCGGAATGTGTTGTTGCTGCAAGTGATAACGAATATCCCGGATTAATTCCCAATTGAGCCGGGTTGTACCAAGCGGCGTAAGTTGAAGAACTTGGCAGTGCAGTAAACGCTCCAGCCATTCCAAACTCTTCAGGTGTTGGATTCAGTTGCAAAAATGGAACTCCGGTAATTCCAACCTGCCCCATTCCAGAACTATAACCAAACATTAGCATACATACAGTAAAACAAACTCTTAAAAAATGTCTCATATCTTGTA
>SBGQ01000125.1 GCA_006226965.1 bacterium
CCGTCAATTGACGGCATTTTTTTTTATAAATCACTTAACGCTTCTTCCAACAATCGCTGATAAGTTTCGGCTTCGATTTCAATACAACCGAATTGTGCTAAATGAGACGTCCAAAATTGGGTATCCCAAAGAATGACACCCTCTTTTTTCAGCCATTGGTGACAATAATAAAGCGCCACTTTATCCATTTCTTTTTCACGCTTGAACATCGATTCGCCAAAAAAAGCACGTCGTAATTTCACCCCGTATAAACCCCCGATGAGTTCATCCTTTCTCCAAATCTCAACGCAGTGAGCAAAACCGTATTCGTGTAAATTCACATAAGAAGACACTAATTTCTCGGAAATCCATGTTGAATCACGATTGGCACAAGCGCGCATTACGGCTTCAAAATCGGAATCAATACGAACTTCGAAATCCTGCTTTTTTATGCGCTGTAAAACGTTTTTTGAAACCTTAAAATCATCCATCGGAATGACACCGCGTTTAATAGCCGTGTACCACATCACTTCTTTAGCATTTGCATCATCAGCCATAGGGAAAATTCCTTGCGCATAAGCGCTCAGAAGTTCATCTGCTGGAATGGGTTTCGGTTTACGGGTTTTGCTCATGGTTCAAAAATAAGCCTATTCTTAGTGATTGCTAATCGTGTTTTTGCGGTTTTATTTTAGTATTCAGGTTTCAGGTTTATAAATCAAAAATCTGCCATCCACAATTAACCACCCGAATTGATATCGCCCGACCCTCTTCTAATCATATTTTTTGAAATTCTTGGATTTCCAGGAATTTGAGGGCTTTTTTATTCATTTTTTTCGTTATCTGTCATTCCCTCGGATGAGGGAATCTCCAACTATTTCGAAGAAATTAAGGATCATGAACCATTCAAATTTCTAAATAACATGGGACTCCCGTATTTACGGGAGTGACGACTTTTTAATTCTATTATAGTTTTGTCCTCGAATGAGGGAATCTCATGAAATTTACAACTTAGGTTAACGCTTATGGATGCTACTAATATCCAAAACGACATGAGATGCCCGTATTCACGAGCATGACAGCTTTTTTCGTTCCCAAATCGTTACATCAAAAATCTGCCATCAACCATCAACCATTTCTACACTTCGCCATCCCTTTTCTAATCACATTCTAATACACAATTAATAGCTCTCTAATCAAACACGATAGTAATACTACTAGATTTGTGATAAATCATCGCAAGACTATGGACGCACTATTTACACAGATAAAAATTTCGGTAAACGAATCCATTTATTTAAAAGACCCCGAATCCAGCACTTTGGGAAAAAGCATTGTTTCAGAATCCATTCATTTAATTCATGAATTGGGTTTTGAACAATTCACCATCAAAAAACTAGCTGATTCCATCGGGAGTACCGAAAGTTCCATCTACCGATACTTTGAAAACAAGCACAAATTATTGTTGTATCTCATTTCATGGTATTGGATTTGGCTGGAATACAAGTTGGTGATATCAACCTCAAACATCAGTCAATTTGAGCAAAAAATTCGACAGGCGATATCTGTTCTTATTCATCAACCAGAAGAGCATGAAACATTTGGCAGCATAAACTTGCACAAATTATACAAGCTGGTTACAGAGGAAGCGCCGAAAACCTATATGACCAAAGAAGTGGACGATGAAAATCAGCACGGTGTGTATTTGGTGTATAAACGTATTTGTAATCGAATTTCAGAAATGATAGTAACTGAAAATCCTGCATATGCCTATCCGCACACCTTGGTTTCTATGATTATGGACGCCATTCACAGACAACAATATTATGCAGAGCATCTGCCCAGTCTTTGTGATGCTAAATCCAGAGAACAATTGAGCGACTTCACAACTAGTCTCGTTTTAAAATCAATCTAATAACCCAACCAATTTTATGGCTTCTCCAGTAGTTGAAGGTAAATTAAGCCCGGTTCAGCGTTTTATAAGACTGCTTTCTCTCGACAAAAAAGAAATCGGTCAACTTTATTTTTATGCCATCTTTCAAGGCTTTGTAGCCTTGTCCTTACCCTTAGGAATTCAGGCAATTATTAACCTCATTCAGGGCGGAATGCTTCCGACTTCCTGGATTGTATTGGTGTTTATTGTCGTATTCGGAATTATAGTGAGCGGCGGATTACAAATCATGCAAATGTATATCGCGGAGAATTTAAAACAACGCATTTTTACTCGTGCAGGTTTTGAGTTTGCGTATCGTTTACCTAAAGTCCGATTTGATGCACTCGACAGACATTATGTGCCCGAATTGGTAAATCGTTTTTTTGATACGATTTCCATACAAAAAGGAATTTCGAAAGTATTGTTAGACTTTTCGGCGGCAGTTTTACAAATCATTTTTGGCGTGATTTTACTCTCCTTTTATCACCCGATTTTCATTCTTTTTGGTCTTGTTTTAATGGGAATCGTATTCCTGATTATCAAATATTGGGGGCCAAAAGGGTTACAAACATCATTACAAGAATCAACTTACAAATACGATGTGGCGTTTTGGTTGGAAGAAATTGCGCGAACCTTGCGCGTGTTTAAAGTAGCCGGCGAAACGGATTTACACCTTAGAAAAACCGATCGTTTGGTTGAAGGGTATTTATCAGCCAGAGTAAATCATTTTAAAATATTAGTACGTCAATTTGCTTCATTAGTGAGTTTTAAAGCCATTGTGGCAGCAGGGTTACTCATTTTGGGTAGTATTCTTGTAGTAGATCAACAAATCAATTTGGGTCAGTTCGTGGCGGCAGAAATCATCATTTTATTGGTGATAAACTCGGTCGAGAAAATCATTCTAAGCCTTGAAGAAATTTACGATGTACTCACAGCGATTGAGAAAGTTGGTTCGGTAACAGATTGGCCACTCGAAAAAGCGGACGGAAAAGTTGCGATTAACGAATCGAACAGAAATGCCTTTTCGCTCGAATTAAACAATTTAGTATTCACATATCCCGATTCATTCAGGCCAATTGTAGGCCCCTTGGATGTAACTATTGAAGCAGGTTCAAAATGGGTAATAAGCGGAGCAAATGGTTCGGGAAAATCGACTCTGTTACATGTTTTGGCTGGTTTTTTCCAAAATTATGAAGGAACATTACTAGTAAATGATACCAGTTTAAAAGTCTGGGATATTGCCGCATACAGGAGTCAGATTGGAACGTGTTTTACCGATGAAGAACTGTTTCAGGGAAGTTTGCGTGATAACATCACCATGGGTAGAAAAAACATTTCAGATGAACGCATAAAACAATTCGCTGAAAAACTGTTTTGGGATACATCACTCAAAAAACTACCCGACGGATTGGAAACCATTCTCGATCCGAATGCCAATCGCTTACCCAAAAGTTTGGCACGGAAAATCATCTTAACTAGAGCGCTTATTCACGAACCCAAACTGGTTTTGATTGAAGATAATTTGCAGCATTTGAGCACAGATGAAAGAAAGAAGATTTGGGAATTCCTCACTTGTGAAGATAGCCCGTTTACACTTATTGCAATATCAAACAATAAGGACGAAAAAAAGTGTTTTAGCAACCAATTAAACCTCGGATAAATCATGTTAAACATTACGAATAACAGCATAAGCTCACGAATTGATTTAACCTCGTTTAAAAGCTACCAAAGCATTATGAATCGAAAAACCTATCGCCAAATTAATAAATGGCTGATTGGCTTTCTTGTTTTTAGTTTGATTATGGTATTTATGCCCTGGACTCAAAATGTAAAATCAGACGGGGCTTTAACTACATTGGAGCCGCAAAAGCGTCCGCAAGCCATCGTTTCCGTAATTCCCGGAAGAATTGAAAACTGGTTTGTAACAGAAGGTGAAAGCGTGACAAAAGGCGATACGATTGCCGTTTTATCAGAAACGAAAGACGTGTATTTCGACCCGAAATTAGTAGAGCGTACCCAAAATCAGATTGATATCAAAACGCAATCGGTTGAAGCGTATGAAAGCAAAGCAAAAGCTTTGGAATCACAGATTTTAGCGTTACAAAATCTAAGAACGGTAAAACTTGAATCCCTTCAAATAAAAGAAAAACAATTGGCGCTTATGATAGCGAGTGACAGTGCTGATTTAGCAGCCTATGATTTTGCAGCTACCATTGCCGATAAACAAGCCGACCGAGCAAACCAGTTGTATAAAGACGGTTTGCGTTCCTTAACGGATGTGGAAGTTCGCGACGTAAAACGTCAGGAGACTTCAGCGGGAAGAGTTGCAAAAGAGAACAAACTGGCTTATCAAAAACAAGAATTACAAGCGCTAAAACTTCAATTTGAGCAAACCAGACAAGAGTTCAACGAAAAAATAGCCAAAGCAGAATCGGATAGATTTACTGCAATTTCAGCGATGAATGATGCTATTACTGAAATTCAAAAACTGGAAATCAGTTTGGTTAATTATGAAATGCGCCGAAAAAACTTGGTAATTACTGCTCCACAATCGGGTGTGATTTCGCGCATGCATCGGGCAGGAATCGGTGAAACAGTAAAAGAAGGCGAGCAATTGGCGACCTTGTTACCCAGCGATTTTTCCATTGCTGCTGCCATATATGTAAAACCCATAGACTTGCCTCTTATCTCAAAAGGACAAAAAGTGCGTTTGGTGTTCGATGGCTGGCCGGCTTTGGTGTTTTCGGGTTGGCCGAATGTATCGTACGGAACATACGGCGGAGTAGTAAGCATGATTGAATCCCAAACTTCAGTAAATGGATATTACCGGGTATTAGTTACTCCTGATCCGTCGGATTATGCATGGCCTAATTCGTTGCAATTGGGCTCGGGCGTTCGCGGGATGTCTCTGTTGAGCGATGTTCCGGTTTGGTACGAAATGTGGCGTCAGATTAACGGTTTCCCGCCGTCGTTTTATAAGCAAAACGGCGAAAAAAGTGCATCATTAGGCGCAGAAACACTTCACAAAAAATCATCCTAAACATGAAGAAAAGTATTCTGTTTTTTTGGTTGATGACTCCTTTTTCGCTTGTGGCGCAAGAGGATGTGAAGTTATTGAACTTTGCTGATTATGTGTCAAGAATTGGCGAGCAACACCCGGTTATACAACAACAACGTGCGATTTTAGAACAAGCCAATGCGCAGGTTTTAAGCGCTTCCGGTGCGTTTGACCCCAAATTATACACCAATTACAGCCAAAAAAAGTTCGACAGCAAAACCTATTATCAAAAATGGGAAGCAGGACTGGAGTATAAAACGCCTTCTCCTTTCACGTTTAATCTGGGCGTTCAGGAAAATGACGGGCAATATCTAAATCCTGAACAGGCAACGGGCAAAAACCAATTGTGGAGTTTGGGAGTTAGTATGGATGTGGGACGCGGTTTGTTTACGGATGCCGAGCGGACACAACTCATGGTTTCAAAAGCCACTCAGCAGCAAATGTATCAGGCAAGTGTAAACGAGTTGAATCAATTCTATTTAGAAGCGTCTGGCGTGTACTGGAAATGGGTGGAATCGTATCGGGTTTGGAATCTGTACAACGAAATGTTAAAACTGGCTGAAATCAGGAAACAGGCATTACTAACCGGTTTTAAAAACGGAGATCGTTCAGCAGCGGACACATTGGAAGCTCATACTATTTTGCGTCAGCGTTTGGTTCAGCGTTCGGAGGCTATTATTACATACAATGAAGCGCGCTTAAAAATGCAGGCTTATTTAGGCAGCAGAAATCTCGATTTTATGCCGGATTTTTCATCACCAAATGAAACAGAGAAAGTGAATTTGGACTCTGTTCGAGTACATGAAATTATAGCGGAACACCCGGTAAAAAAGCAGTACGAGCAAAAAAAAGAAATCATAAAAGCTCAGCTTAATTTGAAAAAAGAGCAGTTCAGACCTGAATTGCAATTGTATTATACCTATTTAAGCGATACTGATAACCTGCAATTTGCATTGGAAGACCAGGCCATGCTTGGTTTGAAATTTAAACTACCCTTGTTGTTGCGAAAAGAACGAGGTGGTTTGCAGGAATATCAGGCCAAACAAAAAGAAGTGGAAGCCTCGATAGAATGGGTTCAACAAAAATTAGAAGCCCAATTAAAGCAGGAGTTTGCCGCTATAGATTTGCAACAAAGCATGAGTGAAAACGCTCAGATGTACGCCAAAGAAATGCTGGAATTATTGAATTTTGAAAAACGATTATTTGAAATCGGGGAGAGTTCTTTATTCAAAATAAACCAGCGTGAATATTATTATGCTTTAGCGGAAGTGGATGCAATTAAAGCGTTTACGGCTTATCAGATACAATTAATTCGCTGGAAAGTGGCAAGAGGAGCCGCGTATAAAGAGTGGAATGTGATTGGTTGATTAGAGCAATCTCAGATAAAAAATGTAGTCGCTCGGTAAAGGAGCAATTCCAGCGTTTCTCAACAATTGTGCAATTTGAGCACGGTGATGTTGTCCGTGAATAATTACGTGCATCAGAATTTCAGAAAGCGTGTTAGAAAACGATTCGCCTTTAGAGTTTTGATAGACAATCAAACGGGAACCCAATTTATCAGCACATTTTTTAAACTGCTGATGTTGGTTTTTAAAAGCGATTTCCAGTTCATTAAACGGTCGAATTTCGAATAAACGAGAAGTATCGGCCGGTTTTTCAGAAATGCGATTTAACCACACGTTTTGTGCGGTACAAATATGAGATAATAATTGATGCGCCTCAGGAATAGGATGTTCGTTGAGTTGTTCTAACACACGAGAATTTCCCCAAAAATCGTAATCAATTCCTTTTTGCAGTTCAATCATTTTGCACAGTTTTTGAAAGTCCCGTCACAATAAGGCGGAGTGCTTGTCTGGCTGCAACCGCAAAGCGTAACTGTTTGTGCTTCTGTAATTTCGAACTTGTGAGAACGAAACTCGGTGCCTCTGTGAGAACTGTCACAGAAAGGAAGTTTTTGAGATAAACCGCATGTGCACCAAGAATATATTTTTGGCTCAAGCTCTAGCGTATAGGCTTTTTTTTCGGTTGAAATGTTATCAGACATGATGAATTAAAGTTGTTTGATAAGTGGAATGATGCCGTTGATGATAAATTGAACACCGATACTTAAGCTGATAAAACCCATCATGCGGGTCATTACAACTATACCGGTCGGGCCTAATAATTTGGATAAATAAGGCGCCACACGTAAGATGATGTAAGCGAAAATGGCAACAATTACGATAGATGCTAAAATAATCGGATAATCCATTAACTCACTTGCTGAAGAAGAAAGTCCTAAAACTACGGCAATACTTCCCGGCCCGGATAATAAGGGCATAGCCAAAGGAGAAAATGCTATTTCTGCTTTTTCCTTTAAACTGTCCACATCTTCATCGCTGAGTTTGCGTCCTTTGGTTTCCGGATTAAGCATAGAAAACGCCGCTTGCATGAGCATAATACCGCCCGCAATACGCATGCCTTCGAGGCTGAGTGCGAAAAAATTCATAATGTAGGTTCCCGCTAAAAAGAAAACGGAGAGAACCAAAAACATATAAATAATACCTTTTCTCAACTGTTGCAGACGATATTCGGGTCCGTGAGTTGAAGTAAGCGCCAAAAATGCAGGGATGGCACCGAAAGGGTTTACAATGGTAAAAATGGATGTGAAACTACCGATGAGTAGCGAAATGTATTCCAAGGTGAACGACGAATTAAAGGTTGATTGAAGAGCGCTCAAAATTACGGAGAATTTTGCAGAACGACCGATCTTAGAGTATATCAAATGGGGTAAAAAAGAAAAATTTTGCGGCTTGTAAAATTCTGTTCACTTGAAAAATCAACCAAGAAAAGCACGTAATTTTGATGGAACAAAACCCTGTTACCATGTCGCATTCATCAACCGCTGTTTCCGGTGGGAAACCACTTTCCGCCTGGATTGCATTAGTCGCCATCTGTATTATTTGGGGCACCACCTATTTAGGGATAAAAATCGCCGTTACTTACATGCCGGGACTGTTTTTAGCCGGTTTTCGTAACATTGTTGCCGGATTTATTTTATTGGTTATAGCTTGGTTTAAATCCAAAGAACGTCCGGATTTTAAAACCATACTATTTCTCGGTTTTATTGGCTTGTTGAATCTCGGAATGGGAAACGGCTTGGTTTCTTGGGCTGAAGAATATGTGAGCAGTGGCTTAACGGCGATTATTTGTGCCATGACACCCTTATGGATTTCCATTTTTAGTTTGATTATCCTGCGCGATGCCAAACTCAATGCGATGTCGATTGGTGGATTACTTTTGGGTTTACTTGGAATTGTAGGTGTTTTCAGAGATTATTTGACTGAAATACTTGACCCTAAATATCAATTAGGTGTTGGTTTAATTGTAATTGCGAATGTGGCTTGGGCGATTGGTTCCGTTCTGTTGGCAAGACAAAAACCCAAACTGAATGTGTTTTATGTAAGCGGAATCCAGCTCTTTTCAGCAGGTGTTATATTGATGTTTTCTTCTTGGGGAGTTGAAACCATTCCCGATTTCACCACCATTCCGGCTAATGCGTGGTATTCATTAGTTTATCTGATTGTATTCGGCTCCATTTTATCCTATATCGCCTATATGCACGCTTTAAAGCATTTTATGCCGACGCGAGTATCCATTTACGCCTACATCAATCCGATTGTAGCGATTTGGCTAGGTTGGTTGATATTGGATGAGACGCTTACTGTGTTCATGTTCTTATCCTCTTTGGTAACTATTTTAGGTGTTTGGATGGTGAACCGAGGTTATGCCAAAGCAAAAGTTGCCAAGTTTGAAGTTCCTGCAGTTGCCGGTCCTTTAGAAGCAGGCGAGCTTAAACCGAAATGTTAATATAGCTGTATGATGTAAGGTGTAAGGTTTATGGAGTAAGGAGTATGGGGAATTCAGCATTTTGGTTTATAAATCAACAATTTGCCATCATCCATCAAAAATTTCTAAAATCCGACATCCGACATCCGACATCCGACATCCGACATCCGACATCCGACATCCGACATCCGACATCCGACATCCGAC
>SBGQ01000045.1 GCA_006226965.1 bacterium
AAATAGACTGTATAAAACAATAGTTTTTTACGTTTTGTATACATCCCTTTTATTGGTCAATTAATAGTTTTTTATTGTTTGTTAATATAAATTAGTTTTCCCTTTCAATCACGTCAACGTTTAAATAGTTGTCATAAAAGATGAGTTAATATCTCTTGTAATGATTTGCGAAATTATATTCAAATAAAAAAGCCACAGCTTTTTAAAGTCTGTGGCTCTGTTCTAGGTTTTTGTATGACTTTATTTAATCAAAGTCATTTTCTGTGTGGCTATAACGCCATCAGAGGTTATCCGATAAACATAAACTCCTGAAGCTAAACCTGTTGCCTGAAACGGTATTTCGTACGAACCGGCAGTTAACATTTTGTTTTTCAATAAGGTTTGAATGAGACGTCCGTCGATTGAGTACACTTCCAAGGTAACCGGAGATGCGTTTTGTAAGCTAAAACGCAGTTGTGTACTCGGGTTAAACGGATTCGGATAGTTTTGCTCAAGTCTGAATTTTTTCGGAGAATCCGAAAGTTGATCTTCAATGGAAGTCACTAATTCTTCCGATTCGAAAGAGATAAATGTTTGATTAAAAAAGAATCCGCTTCCGTCATTCGATAAATTAAATCCCATTGAGTTTCCATTATTCGTTGGAGCAGCTTCACTAGTCCACGTTTTACCGGCATCTGTGGTATAAATAATCGTATTTGAGGATATGGCTCCCGTTGTTGAATTGGAGAATACGACTTCAAAGTCATCCATCAATTCATTAACCGGATAAGTACCCATTTCCCAAGATTCACCGCCGTTTTCTGTTCGGTAATAAACACTACCTTGAAATGCGATTATCACGTCTTCGCTCACGTATTGAACTTTTCGAAAGTCATTACCAAAAGAAACTAAATTATTAAACGTCCAGCTTTCACCCGCATTCGTTGTAAAAGCCACACCTTTTTTATCAGAAATGATAATGCCACGATTTTCATCTAAAAAATCAATGTCGTTAATGTCGCGATCAGAAAACTCAGAAGGAATACGATCCGAAACATTTGTCCAGGTTTTTCCACTATCACTAGTCATTGCCAATAATTCGTTACCAACCAACCAGCCTTTTTCTGCACTTAACATCTTTACTTTTCTTACATCACCGTTAAAAGTATGTTGATAGCGAGTCCATGAATTTCCGCCGTTATTGGTTATAAACAATTCATTATGCGTATCCGTGAAAACAACCCCGTTATTTTCTGTTGAAAAGGAAGATCTATTGCCTTTTATATTGCTAGAAATTGTAGCTGTTGACACCTTTTCCCAATTCTTGCCATTATTTTGTGATTTGTATGTTCCTGAAGAAAATATGCTATACCCGACTGAATCATTAACCCATGTAAATACTTTTGGATAATCGTTCAACGGCAATTCATGCTGTGATTCAACGACATTCCAAGTAAGGCCATAATCGGTAGAAAGCAACATTCCAAGTGAACTAAATCCAAAAAAAGTAGAATCGTTCACAACCCCAAGAGTGTAGGGATTTTGACCAAATAAAAACGTTTTCTCTGTTTTTGTTGCAAATCTATCGGTTGTATAATAAAATTTTCGTTGTGATGTGGATAATGCAACCATGGTATCACCTTGAACAATTGCAAAGCTTGCGATACTGGTTAATCTGTTATTCCATTGCGCTCCGCTATCGCTGGTTTCATATAAGGTTCCCGATGCTAAAGCAACACCTTTTTCAGCACTTGAAAAATCGAAGTTATATGTATTTGCAGGCAAGGTTGCAGAATCCCATGTTTCGCCGCCATTTGTAGTCTTAAAATAGAGTCCGTCTAAATCTTTCACATATCCGTTTAAAGAATCACTAAAAACAACTCCATTTAAACCGGATGCACCTTCAGGAGTATTTAACTCTTTCCAAGTATTTCCTCCGTCATACGTTTTTATTAAATAGGGAACTTTAAGTCCGTTCATACCACTTATGATGAACACTGAATCGCTCATGAAGCTGGTATCATAAAAGAATTGATAGGTTATCTGAGATGTAAGTTTACTTTCCCATGTTTCACCGTTATCTAATGAAATAAGTACTTCAAAATCAATTCCTTGCGATACCGGAGCCACAATGGTATTTCTATAACTTCTAATTCTGCTGTTATTGGTGCTTTTTGAAAAAAAAGAGCCGCTAGTTTCCCAATTCTTTCCCAAATCTCTTGAGTACATAATCATACCATTATTTAAAATGGTTGTTATTGTTGAGTCTCTGTTAGAAAATATATCGCTAAACCCGTGCGGGTAATTATTCAGAGCTCTGAACTTTAATTGAGCAAATCCCATTGTGCTCATCAAACAAAAAGTAACAAGTAGTAACGCTTTTCTCATAAACATAAATAAGTTAGTTCTTAGGTATATTGATGATAAACGGCTACAGCACAAGTCTCAATAGCACAAATGGGGTAATTTGTAAGCAATCACCGCATAAAAAAGGACGTCAATATGAAACAAATTTCTAAGCAAAATGCACCGCATTATCAGTGGGGAAATCAGTGTGATAGCTGGATTCTAAGTTCTAATCCGCATTTATCTGTTAAACAGGAACTCATGCCTCCGCAAACCCGTGAGCAAAACCATCTTCACCAATTTGCACAACAAACGTTTTACATTTTATCGGGAACAGCCAACATGCACACCGAAAATTCAGTATTTGAATTAGTAAAAGGAGATTCATTAACTATTCCGCCTAAAACGGCTCATTTTATTGAAAACCTACGCGATGAACCGCTTGAATTTCTTGTGATTTCACAACCAGATACGGCTTTGGACAGAATCAACCTTTCCTGAAAACTCGGATTTATTTATCTATTTTGAGCGAAATCATCTTACAATCGGCTGCCATGAAATTCTCTCGTTCTTACAACTACTTCCCGGCTATTCTTTTTGCATTTTTTTTGATTCAATCCTGTTCTAAACCCTCATATCTCCACTCTAGTTTAAGTCCTGAAAAACGCACCAAGTTACTGTTGCAAGAAATGACTCTCGAAGAAAAAATCGGGCAGATGTGCATGTATGTCGGCGAGGCGGAACTTAACAAAAACAACGAAGATGAAAAGTTGAATTATGAAATGGGTTTGGGTGAACGCGCTGAACTCATCAAATCCGGAAAAACAGGTTTATTTATTAAAGTCCCGACGTTTAAAGAAGTCAATATTTTGCAAAAATTGGCTGAACAATCTCGTCTAAAAATTCCTTTATTGATTACCACAGATGCGATACACGGACACGGGATGTATATGGGAAATACAACTAATTATCCAACTCCGATTGGGTTGGCGGCAAGCTTCGACCCACAAATTGCCGAAAAAATCGCTCACTTTACTGCGCTTGAAATGCGTGTAACCGGCTATCACTGGACCTATTCACCGACCGTTGATATCGTGCGCGATGTTCGTTGGGGAAGAACGGGAGAAACGTTTGGCGAAGACACTTACCTAAGCACTGTTTTGGGTAATGCCATGTTAAAAGGATATCAAGGTGATGGGCTTGACAAACCCGACCAAGTAATTGCAACTGCCAAGCATTTTATCGCCGGCGGGATCGCCGAAAACGGCTTAAACGGCGCTCCGGCTGACATATCCGAGCGAACTTTGCGAGAAGTTTTCTTTCCGCCTTTTAAAACGTTGATTGATAACGGCGTGTATTCCGTGATGGCGGCTCATAACGAAATTAACGGCGTTCCGAGTCATGCGCAAAAAGCCTATTTAACCGATTTATTAAAGAAAACATGGGGTTTTAAAGGAATTGTTATTAGCGATTGGATGGATATTGAGCGCTTAGCAAGCGTTCACAAAGTAGCGAAAAATGAAAAAGAAGCTGCATTTTTAGCTGTAATGGCTGGCATTGATGTGCACATGCAAGGTCCCGGTTTTTTTGATCACATAAAAGAATTGGTTAACGAAGGTCGCATTCCTATGAGTCGGATTGATGAAGCCGTTCGTGCTATTGTGTACATCAAGTTTAAAATGGGACTTTTCGAACATCGTTATGTTGATGAAGCCACCGTAAATACCACCTTACAAAAAGCGGAACATCTGGCTCTCGCATTGGAAGCAGCACAAAAATCGATGGTATTGTTGAAAAACAAAAATCAACTATTGCCTTTAAAAACACATATTCGCTCTTTGTTTATTACCGGACCGAATGCCGACAATCAAGCCCTTTTAGGCGATTGGTCACGAACACAACCCGACGAACATGTAACAACTGTTTTAGAAGGCATCAAACAAAGTGTTTCAAATCAAACTCAATTAGTTTATGAAGCTGTAAATGATTACAAAAACTACGATTCCGCTTTATTGAAATCCGTTCAGAAAAAAGCCTCTCATGCTGATGTTTCCATTCTTGTTTTAGGAGAAAATTCACTTCGTTTTGATTCACATCGCACCAGCGGTGAAAATCTCGACCGATCAACGCTTGAACTTGCCGGAGATCAACTCAATTTGGCAAAAGCAGTAAAAGCATCAGGAAAACCGCTTATTGTTGTTTTGATAAACGGCGGTCCGATTGGTTCAGAATGGCTCGCAGAAAACGCCGATGCCATTCTCGAAGCTTGGGAACCCGGAATGCTTGGAGGTAAAGCCATCGCTGATGTTCTTTTCGGAGCTTATAATCCCGGCGGAAAAATGCCGGTAAGTGTTCCTCGATCAGCGGGACATTTGTACAGTTATTACAATCACAAACCTTCTTCTTTTCACCGCGGGCGATTTTACGGAAGCACCTCTTCTCCATTATGGCCGTTTGGATTTGGACTTTCCTACACCCGGTTTGATTATCAATTTGTACAACATCCCCAAACTGCAAAGCTAACCGATGACGTTTCCTTTTCAGTAAAAGTGACAAATTCCGGAGAAAAAGACGGTGACGAAACCGTTCTTGTTTATTTAACGGATGAAATCAGTTCAGTTACAAGTCCGGTGAAAAAACTCGTCGCTTTTAAACGAATTCATATTCGAGCAGGTGAAAGCCAAACCATCGATTTCTCCCTTCAAAACGAACAGTTTCAGTTATTGGATAGTAACCTTAAACCTGTTGTTGAACCGGGTGAGTTTACGATTTCTTTAGGTGATTCTGATAAGAAATTTAGTCTGTTTTTGGAGTAATTTCGGAACGATTCCTACTTTCTCTGTTGTTTATCTGCTTGATTTATCTACAACATCATTTGGAAATCAACTTAACATGGCATTCTACCAACTCACTCGCACGCAGAACATTCCGGCTACTTTAGATGAAGTTTGGGAGTTTATTTCTCGTCCAACCAACCTAAAAAAAATCACCCCGTCTTACATGGGATTCGATGTAACCAGCGATACCGGAAATGATGTGATGTACCCGGGTATGATTATCACCTACATTGTTCGTCCGGTCTTGGGAATTCCGACCAAATGGATGACCGAAATCACTCACGTTGTGGATAAACAATATTTTGTTGATGAACAACGAATGGGGCCGTACACCTTATGGCATCATCAGCATAAATTGGAAGAGATTCCCGGCGGTGTAAAAATGGACGACATCGTTACTTACATTCCTCCTTTTGGAATCATCGGGGCGATAGCTAACCATTTATTTATCAAACGTCAACTCAAGGAAATTTTTGATTATCGTTTTAAAGCAGCAGAAGACCTTTTCGGAAAATGGAAATGATGGCGGAGTTTAGAAATTTTTGATGGCGGATGGTAGATTGTTGATTTTAAAAACAAATAACTGAATGTTGCATACTTAAACTGCATTCCCCTACTCCATAATCCTAAAACCTGACACCTCACACCTTTACACCTTTTATTCAAATTTACATCCCTACAAATTATTTCACTTTACGCTTTTCTCATTCAGCACTACATTTCTAACCATATCATACAATTAAACTAGAATCTTTTTCATCATGAAACCTTTCGAAATTTATCAACCGACTCGCATACTTTTTGGCGTCAATCACTTAGAAACATTCGCAAAACGCGCCGCAGAATTCGGAAAACGCATTTTAATGGTAACGGGCGGCGGTTCTGTAAAACGTCTCGGCTATCTTGACACCGTAACAAAAGCGTTACATGCACAAGGAATCGAAACCCTTTTATTCGAAGGAATCGAAGCCAACCCTGATGCCGAAACCATCAACAAAGCTGCAAAAATCGGCCATGAATTCGGTGCAGAAGCGGTTCTTGCTTTTGGCGGCGGTTCCGTTATGGATGCATCCAAAGCCATAGGCGGACTCATTTACATGAACGAACCTGACATCTGGCCATTTACCAACTCCATGCCAAGATCAGGAAAAATGACCGGCTCACTCCCGATTTTAACCATCGCAACTACGGCTGCAACTGCCTCAGAAATAACCGCTTACGGCGTAATTTCCAACCGAAAAGTGAAAGGCAAACAAACCATCGGTTACGAATTCATGAAACCTAAATTATCGTGGATGAATCCGGCCTTCACTACTTCACTTCCGTTAGAAACCACTCGAGATGGCGCCGCAGATATAATGAGTCACGTATTCGAAAACTACATTCTGGGCGGAAATGGGAGTCCGTTAGCCGACCGCTACACCGAAATGGTATTACAAACGGTGATGGAAACGTTACCCGCATTAACCCAAAATTTGAGCAATGAAAATCTGCGTGCAACACTGCTTTGGGCTTCCGATTTAGCCCTGAACGGCTATCAGGTTGCCGGACGCATTCCCGCTGCTTTTGTGATGCACAACATGGAGCACGCACTCAGCGGTTACAACCCCGACTTAGCACACGGACGCGGATTAGCCACGCTCTACCCTGCTTTTTTTTCTTGGATGATTGACCAAGGCCGTGCACTCGACCGTTTTGCACAATTAGGCCGACGCCTTTTCGGAGCCACAGGAAACGACCTCGAAGCTTCTCGTTCTTTCGTCGAAAATCTAACTGATTGGCTCAAAGAAAACGGCTTATACCAAAGCCTGAGTTCACTCGGAATTCCAGCCGATGCGTTCGATGAAGTAGCTGAATACTGCGTGAATGTGTATGGAGGCGGACGTGGAATAAACGCACTCGGCAATATGGAAAAAGCCGACATTGTAGAAGTTTTTAAACGAACTGAAACACAGAAGTAATTTTTTTCTTTTAAAGGTGCATAGCTTACTTTATGCACCTTTTTTTTATCCGTCATTCCCGCTAATGCCGGAATCTAGGAATCGCCTATCAACGTGTTTAGCGAAGCGTACTATTATGACACTTTTTTTATTGCATGTCAAATCCGTCATTTCACTGCGTAGCACCTGCGGTGTCCGCGAATACGGGAATCTAGGAATCGCCTATCAACGTGTTTAACGAAGCATACTATTATGACACTTTTTTAAAAAAGTGTCGCAAAAACTTGCGCTGATTGTGCTGTTCGGCTGCGTCGTTTGTTCGCTTCTTCCACAAAATCAAAGCCGCTGCGCTTCCTGATTTTGTGGATACTCTCGAAGCTCAAACTCCTTGTGAAAAACGAAGTTTTTCATCCCCTCCACCACAATTAGGCGCGAAAAAAAAACAATTTCGCCATTCCAAGCACCAACCGTCATTTCACTTCATAGCACCTGCGGTGTCGGCGAATGCGGGAATCCCAACACAATCAACAATTTTCACTTATCAACTCAAGCACTAACCCACTAATCACCTTCCATCCCTAATCCAAAAAACCTTAACTTCGTAATCAAATTATACTTCCATCATGCCAAGTAATCCCATGACTCTCGAAGACTTAGGCTACCAAGCCGAAAACGAACAATTCAGAAAAGAGAACCATCTTCTTGAATTCGAAATCGGGCGCGTTATCGTAGAACACAAAGAACGATACCTAGTAAAAACCGCCGAGCACGAATACGAAGCCGAAATCTTGGGAAACTTGAGATTCACCGCTCAAAGCCGAGCCGATTTTCCGGCAGTGGGTGATTGGGTTGCCCTATCCGTTTACGATACCGACAAAGCCTTAATACACAGCGTATTTCCCAGAAAATCGAGTATTGAGCGTCAGACTGTAGGTAAAAAAGGCGAAAAACAAATCATCGCAACCAATATCGACTATGCCTTAATCGTACTCTCAGTTGATCGAGACTTTAGCATTAACCGCATAGAACGTTACCTCACCATTTGTTACACCTCGGCCATTGAGCCTATCATTGTGCTTAGCAAAGTTGACTTAATTACAGAACTCGAACTCACGCAATTTATGGAGGCGATTCAGACTCGCATTCCCAAGGTTCCTACTTTTGCGGTTAGTAATGAAACTCAATGGGGTATTTCTGAACTAAAAGCCGCCATCCAAAACCGAAAAACCTACTGTCTCTTGGGCTCATCCGGTGTGGGAAAATCTACCCTGCTGAATACCATTTTGGGCACTCAGGCAATGAAAACCCAAACTATTAGCGAATCTACCCAGCGTGGGCGGCACATGACAACACATCGGGAATTACATATAACCGAATCCGGCGGAATATTAATCGATAATCCGGGTATGCGCGAAGTAGGAATAACCGATGCTTCGGGCGGATTAGAAATCACCTTCGACCGCATAACCGAACTCGCAGAAGAGTGCAAATTCAAAGATTGCACACACACGACTGAAACAGGCTGCGCAGTCTTACAAGCCATAGAAAACGGCGAACTAGACCATGCTTCATACAACAACTACCTAAAAATGCAGCGCGAAAAAGAACATTTTGAGTCCACTGTAGCAGAAAAACGCCGCAAAGACAAAACCTTTGGCAAAATGATGAAGAACTACAAAAAGACCAACCCCAAAGGCTATTAATCGAATTCCGATTGATTTTTTCGGCAATCCCTTCACTCGCTGATGCTCGTTTCGGGTCGGGCTGCTTTGGGGTCGCGTAGCCACGCTCCGTGCTCGCTTCGCTCGCACCAAGCCCGC
>SBGQ01000145.1 GCA_006226965.1 bacterium
AATTGTTTAACAATCACTTATCGTTTTAAATATAGTTAAATGCATGTATTATGAAAGATGTTGTAAGAGAAGATAGCTTTGATAAAGAATCGTTATTTAATTCACTTTTAGATTCATCAAGTGAAGCTATTGTAATTTTTGATTTGAATTACAAAATATTGGCGTTTAGTAAATCGGCTAGTGAATACACTAATTTGACAGGTGGTTATGAATTAAAGGTTGGTCTGGATATGCGTGCAGCAATGACCGCCGAAAACTTTTCAAAACTATGTGAGTCAATGGAATTGATTTTGAAAGGTGAAAAGCTAGAGTTTGAATACTTGAATCAAGCATGGCTAGAGAATAGATGGATAAACATCAAAATTGAGCCGATATATGTAAAAAGTAAAATTATTGGTGCTTTTTGGATTTTGAATGATATCCATCAACGAAAACTAAATGAAATAGAGCTATTTAAAAGTCAGCAGAAGTTTAAAAAAACGGTTGAGGCAGCACCAACAGCAATTCTGATAATAAATAGAGACAAAGAGATTATTGAATCCAATTACATGGCGTCAGAAATATTTGGTTACAGCCATGTAGAATTGCTCGGAAAAAATATCGATAATTTAGTTCCTGTGATGTTTCGAAAGTCTCATTCTGTACACCAAATTGAATATTTAAAATCACCGAAACTGTTAAAAATGGGTGATGGAAGAATGTTTCCGGCAATAAAAAAGAGTGGTGAAGAATTCTATGTCGAAATTAGTTTAAATAGTTTTGAAGTTGAAGAAAATCAATATGTAATTGCAATTATTGCGGATGCCAGCGACAAAAGACAGAAACTTCAATCAATAGAAGAATATATAGGCAAATTAAAGCAAATTGCTAATAATCAATCACATGAGGTAAGAGGACCGTTAGCCACCCTAAAAGGAGTTGTTCAATTAATTAATGAAGAAAAAGGTTTTGGTGAAAATGAGGTCTATTTAAATTTGTTAAATCAAGCACTCGATAAATTCGATGAAATCATAATGAAGAATGTTAAACTGGCTTCGCAAAATAAAAATATTATCGAATAGTTGCTGTTTTGTACATGTTTACTGATTTAAAAACGTTAGCATTATTTGAAGTCGCTTGTTTTTTGTTTCATCTTTTTTTGCTTCCTCAATCCACTTTATATATTCACGCTTATGCGAATTAGATAATTTATTATACTTATCTAATTCGGTTGGATGGTCACTCAAAAATTTAAGAATAGATGTTTCTGTTTCAATCCCCATATTATTCAAGACTTAAAACAACGTTTCCAATCTTTTGACCTGTTTCGATATATCGATATGCCTCAGCGATTTCTTCGAATTCAAATTTCTTAGGGTCAATTAACGGTTTATACGAGCCATTAATAACCAAATCTCGCAAAAATTCAGCATCTTCTGCTTTACTAACAGGAATAGGGAATAAGACACGTTTTCTTTTTTTGTAGTTCCCTAAAATTCCCAACAACGGATTTTCAAGATGCTTACCTAATTCTGTTGAAATATAGATGCCGTTTTCTTTCAAGATGGGTTTTGCTTCTGCAAAAGAGCGTTTTCCTACAGCATCAAAGACAAAATCGAAGGTCTTGTTTAACTCAGATAACGTTTTAATTTTAGTGTAATCATAGACTTCATCGGCTCCTAAGTCTTTTACGATGTCAAGATGCTCACCGCCACATAGTGCTGTAACATGAGCGCCAAAATGTTTACAAATCTGAATTGCTGCAGAGCCAATCGAACCGGTTCCACCGTTAATTAATACTGTTTGACCGGGATGCAGATTTGCCGCTTTTATATTGCTTAGTGCATAATGACCGCCTTCAAAAATACATGCAGCTATTGTATAAGGAATGGAATCAGGAAAGGTCGTAACGACTTTATTTTCATCTATTACGAGATATTCAGCATGTCCACCAAATAAAGAGTCATCAAATCCAAATACGCTATCTCCAATTTTGAATCGCTTTACATCTGCACCAATTCCGACTACTTCACCGGCAAAGTCAGTCCCTAATACGTGAAATTTTGGCTTAAACAAACCTGAGAAAAATCGACTCACAAAATATTCAGCACTTCTAAATCCGGAATCAGTTCGGTTAACAGTACAGGCTTTATTCTTTATAAGAATTTGGTTGGGAAGTGGAGTAGGAGCGGGTATGTCTTTTATACTTATAACATCCGGTGAACCATATTGCGAAAAATAAGCTGCTTTCATTTTTTTCAATCCTTGATTTAAAAATTTGGCAACTCTAACGGAGGGATTTGTGATTTGTTCAGAAAAAATAAAAGCCATCGATTGATGGCTTTGTTACATTAATTAAGAATTAAATCGTCTTCGGTGCGTCGCATAAATTGTCTGACGTATTTCTCCATCAAAACATTAGCTTTACATTTTAATACGCCGCTCAACCAAATTTCAAGCTCTTTTCTGGTTAAAACCTGATTGATTGTCTCAGGGTCAAATGCTGCAACTAAAGTCACACCATTATCATCTGCATTTAGAAAGCGTAAACGTTGTACGCGATAATGTTTTTTTAAATCCATACGGAAAACATGCAACTTGTCTGTAACCTCTCTTTTGGTCATAAATGTTACCCTTCATTAGACGTTTAAATGGTTCAAATCATTAACTGTTTTGATAGAATCATGTTTCTCAATTCGAGAAAACAAATACATACATATACCTATCGGAATCAAAGATACGGCAAAAAGAAATGTAAAAAAGCGCTTTTCTGATTAATAATCGTACCAGAATTGTTAGAAGATGACTAGGTGAGAATGTAGCAAAAAAAAGTCTGAGCTTTTTCAAAGGCTCAGACTTGGTGTCTTTTAAGGGGAAAAGCAGATAATAATTATCTACTTTTTTATTGGGGATTAAGCTTATTATGAAACCAATTTTTCGTGTTTACTCCGATATAGTACATAGACGGTACCAAAAACAGGGTTAGGAATGTTGCAAAACCAAGACCAAAAATGATAGTCCATGCCAACGGGCCCCAGAAACTGGCATTATCACCACCGAAATAAATATTTGGTGAAAAACTGGCAAACAGGCCAAAGAAGTCGATGTTTAATCCCATCGCAAGAGGAATTAAGCCAAGAATAGTTGAGGCTGCTGTAAGAATTACAGGATTCAATCGGGTTGCTCCACCTTCGATTACAGCGTCTTTTAATTCTTTGCCTTCTCCACGGAGTACATCGATATAATCAATCATAATAATTCCGTTTTTCACAACAATTCCGGCAACTGCAATAATTCCCATACCTGTAAGTACTACAGAAATGTCCATTCCGAAAGTGGAAAACCCAATAAATACGCCAATCAAGCTGAATAACACTTGCGACATAATAATGAGCGGTTTACCAATTGAATTGAATTGTGCAACCAGAATTAAGAAGATGAGAGCAACAGCTGCTAACAGCGCAACTACTAGGAATTGTCCTGTTTCTTGCTGTTCTTTTTGTTCACCGGTTAATGCGATAGTATATCCGTTAGGAACCTGAAATTCTTTGATGTATTCCACGATTTTACCATTGATTTCATTTGCGTTGTAACCGGCCAATACATTCGATGAAAGGGTGGCCACTCGCTCTAAATCAATACGGTTAATCGCACCATAGCTGCTTGCCAGTTTTGCATCAGCAACCGCTGAAATTGGAATATCGCCTGCATTTGTTGAAAGTGGGATATTCATTAAATCAACAATATTTGAGCGGTCTTTTTCTAAAAGTCGGAGTGTTATGTCATATTCATCTTCGTCTTCACGGAAGGTTGAAATAGGTTCACCTAATAATGCTGTACGGATTGTGCTTCCCAATTGTGCATTATTAATTCCGAAACGATTCGCTTTTTCGTGGTCAACATCAACAATGATTTCCGGATTATTTACTTGCAAGTCTGATCGCAATTCTTCGATACCGGGAATATTCTGTTTTTCGATGAATTGTTTGAATTGTTCACTTAAAGTAATTATCTGTGCAATATCATCACCTTTAATCTCAATATTAATTGGTTTTCCGGTAGAAGGACCGCGCTTTTCTTTCTCAACTGTGATAATTGTTCCTGGAATTCCCTGAACCTTATCTCTGATTGTATTTAATATTTCTTGAGTTGATTCACCGTTTCTGTTTTGAAAATCAACAAACTCTACCGTTACTTTACTCTTTGTAGGAGAAGGAGTTGGGTCAATACTTCCTGATGGGTTTGCTCCAACGGCTACGTTTGAAATAACAGATTTCACTATCGGATTGTTTTTACCGATTACTTCATTCACTCGAGCTTCAATTTGTTGAGTAACACGGTAGGTTTCATCTAAATCCGTTCCGGCCGGCATTTCATTATATACGTAGATGAAGTTTGGTTCTCCTTCAGGGAAGAACACTACTTTGGGAGATACAATTCCCAGTAAAAAGATGCTGAATACCAAAAATAGTGTTGTAATTCCTAAGATTATCCAAGGTCTGGAACCTATCAAAATCATCTGAATAATATCATGGTAATACGCTTCAATTTTAGGTAAAAGAGAGTGGTTGAATCGTCTGATAAGCGGTTGTAGTACAAACTTTTCGAGTATCCAGAGCAAGTAAATAAAGACCACAAGGTTGGCAAGGAATATACCGCCACTGATGTACATAATACCGGCAATAACGGCGATTACAACACTTGCAATAATGATAAACTTATGGTCATGCTCTTTCTTTTGAGTTAAGTGATCTTCGTCATCACTCATAAAAGAAACCGCAAAAACCGGATTCATAATTAGTGCTACAAGCAAAGACGCTACTAGAGTTAGAATCAATGTAACCGGTAAATAAAGCATGAATTTTCCGATTATCCCGTTCCAAAAAAGTAATGGGAAGAAGGGCGCAATGGTTGTTAGCGTTCCGGTAATTACAGGCAGGGCAATTTCCCCCGCAGCTTTTTTGGCAGCATCAATTTTACTGAGCTCACTTTTTGTTACAAATCGGTAAATGTTTTCGACCACTACGATGGCGTTATCAACCACAATTCCCAAACCAAGAATAAGAGCGAAAAGCACCACAATGTTTATTGAAAAACCGATTGGCGGCATAACTGCAAATGCAATTAAAGAAGAAATCGGGATAGCTAAACCTACGAATACAGCGTTTTGCACACCCATAATGAACATCAATACAAGAACAACAAAGAAGAAACCCAAAATTACCGTGTTAAATAAATTGGAAACACTGTCTTTGGTATCCTGTGAACGGTCTCCGGTAACGGTAATCGTTAATTCTTTTGGAAATTGTGTTTCTTGAAGCTCTTTTATAATGGCTAAACTGGCTTCCGACGTTTCAATCAGGTTGCCGCCGCTTTTTTTCTTAACGTTAATGGTTACAACAGGTTCTCCGTTTAGACTGGCATAACTTTCACGATCAGCAAACCCATCAATAACAGTAGCAATGTCTTTTAGATAAACGGCATCACCCCGTTTGTTTTTAATGATGAGCGATTCTAATTCACTTGGGTGTTCAATTTCGCCATCTACACGAACGGAGCGCTCAGAAGCACCGATTTGAAGCTGTCCGGCTGAAATGGTCATGTTTTTTGTTGAAACTGCTGTACGTATATCATTAAAGGTTACGTTGTTGGCGAGCATTTTCTGTAAATCCACATTTATCTGAATTTCACGTTCTAAAGCGCCTACAATTTCTGCTTCGTTTACATCAGGCAGACTTTCTATTTTATCCTGAATTTCATCAGCAAACTTTTTTAACTCAACTAAATCAAAGTTTCCGGATAAGTTGATATTCAAAATAGGCTGGTCGTCTAAGTTAAAGTCGCTTACCTGAGGTTCTTGAGTCAGATTTGTAGGTAGTTCTGCACGTGCTTTATCTACTGCATCGTTAACTTCTTGCTGTGCAACAAGTTTGTTTTTATCAGTGTCGAATTTTACAGTGATGATTGAAACAGCTTGTTTCGAAACGCTGCTGATTTCATCGATACCGTCGATACCTTTTAATTCTTGTTCGATTGGACGTGTAATCACGTTTTCGATGTCGGTAGGAGATGCTCCGGCATAAATGGTAACCACACTAAAAATCGGAATTTCAACCTCAGGATACGATTCCTTAGGTAGCGTGATGTAAGCAAATGAGCCTATAATCGTAATCAAAACAGTTAACAGATAAACAGTTGTTCTGTTGTTGATGGAAAGGCTGGATAGTTTAAATTCTTTAAAATTCATGTTCTTATCTCTGAATGAATTTAATTTTCCTGAATTGAAATGGCTGCGCCGTTTACAAGGTTGCTAAATCCTTCGGTAATTAATAAATCGCCTTTGTTTAGCCCTGATTCAATAATTAAGTCGTTATCGTAGAACAAGCCGGTCGTAATCTTTTTTGATTGGGCAACCCAAGAGCTTCCCGTTTTTTGAGCAACAAATACAGTTTGTTCACCACGAGCTATTTGCAAGGTATTTACCGGAATAATGATTTCATTATGGGTAAGAACATCGTTTATTTTCACTTTCGCCATCATATTCGGACGAATATTTCCGGATGCATTCGGGATGTAAATTTCTACGGTAAATGTTCTGTTAGAAGCATTTATCGCTTTACTGACCACATCAATTTTTGTGTTGATGGTTTCATTTAAACTTGGAAAATAGATTTCGACACTGTCGGTTGGGTCAACGCGTGTAATATATGTTTCAGAAATCTTAGCGGTAACTTTGAGTGCGTCTAAATTCGTGAGTTGAAAGGCTGCCGCTTGCGGACTGGCAATTTCGCCGACCTTTAAGTTCACTTTATCAATCGTGCCGGAAATGGTTGCTTTGATAAAGTAATTCGCATATTGCTCTTTTAAAATCGCGAGTTGACTTTTAGCAGATTCAAACTGAGTTTCTGCCTGTAAAAATTCGACTTCTGAGCCAATATTTTGCTCACGCAAGTTTTTTTGACGTTCATAAATCGTTTCAGCTAAATTCAGTTGAGTTTCAACCTGCTCGATTTGATTACGAATAATTTTGGAGTCCAAAGTGGCTAATATTGCACCTTGCTCAACTTTGTCACCCGATCTTACGTGCAGTTTTTCAACGGTAGCGGCAGCTTTTGGTGTAATTAGAATCGTTTTATCAGATTCAACATCACCTAAAACAGAAATGAAATGGCGAAATGTTGAAGGCTGTAATTCTTTAACATAAACAGGAGTGGATTTGTGCGTTTCAGCCAGAGTACTATTTTCTTCTGCTGAACTATTTCCACAGGCATTTGCGATAACTAAGAGTGCAAATAAATAAACAGTTGGTTTCATGGTGTGAGGATTCTTTTAGTTTAATACAATTTTTTCTTTGATAGTCTGAATGTCTTGTGCCACAAACGGTACTTGTCCGACAGCTTGGTCGTATAAAGCTTTAGACATTAAATAACCGGACACCATTTGGGCATAATTGATTTCAGCTTGATGCAATTGTAATTCCGCATCGGTTACATCTTTTTGTGAGCCTACGCCATTCTTATACCGTACTTGCGCTCGTTCAAAACCTGTTTTCGCTTGCTGTACGGCCTTTTTTAAGGCTTCATTTGTTTGAATAGCTTCCTTCAAGTTAAGACGAGCTGAATAGATTTCTTTGTGTGCATCTTGTTGGGCTTGATTGATTTGTAATTCAGTGTCTTTAATTTGAATTTTTGCAATCTGTACAGCAGCCAGACGTTTAAAACCGGAGAAAATCGGAACTTGTAAACCGATTCCTAATGTTTGTGAACGAGCACGGTTTGTTTCATCACCAAAGAAATCGGGAGCTCCGGCCTGAGATGAAGCCCAAAATAAATTGTAATTTGCGTTTAAGGTCGGCAGGAAAGAGCTTATTTCAGCTGTTAATTGTTTTCCTTGCAAATTTTTCTGAATACCAAGTACACGTAAATCGCCTCTTAGGGATAGCGCATCTTTTAAATACTCTTGCTCATCATTCAAATTAACAGGAGTGAGTTGGTCTATTTTTTTGATGGAAGAGTTCTGAGGTGATTCTGATGAAGAAGAAAGAATATTGAACTCAGCGAGATTTCCTTCAATCGAAATTGGAAGATTAACAGGTAAGCCTAAAACACTTAGAAGTTCTTGTTTAGCTTTTTCAACTTCGTATGTTGCTTTTGTGAGTTGCGGTTCAACATTTGCCAGCTGAACTTCAAGCGATAAGACTGAATAATCGTCAGTAAATCCCTGTTTCGCATATTCTCTGGTATCATCAAGGTTGATTTTTAAACGATTGTATTGGGCTTCAACCAATCGGTATTTTTCCTTTGAAACTAAAGCCTGATAATAAGCAATGCGTGTTTGAGTCACTATACCTTGTGCTGTGGCCCTCATACCTTCGGTTTGCGCAGCTTTGTATAATTCTGAACTACTAATCCCTACAAATGCCTGTCCGCTGAATAAAGTTTGTGAAACAGCAAAACCGCCATTCCAACTGTTATCTGTTCCAAACTCTGCCGGCATTAATAAGTCAGGGTCAGCAGTAGGGTCGAAGATTCTAGCAGGAATAAATGTTACAGGAATCTCTAGATTTCGAGTGTAATTCATATTCGCAGAAATGGTAGGCATTACGCTTCCCCATGCGATTCTGATTTGTTCATCAGCTGTTTTTAGTGCTAATAAACTTCGTTTTATTTGTGTGTTATTGGCTAAGGCAATAGTTATCGCCTGCTCTAAATCAATCTTTTGTTGACTGCTTGATTGAGCCTGTGAAAATGTATTCTGGGTGAATACAGATGCGTTGATACTCAAGAAAAATAGTAGTGCAAAAACTACCTTTATTCTCAAGAAATGAGCTTGTTGTGAGTGTTTATCAGGTTGATTATGCATTTGGTTGTATTTATTGGTGGTATGCACTTACTCGTTTATGTTTAACAGATTGTTTAAAAAAACTTCCATCAGTTGAGTAACCGAATGGTTGTATTCAGCTAAAATTTTTTGCTTTTTAGGGCTGGGAGATAGAATCAGCGTCAATATTCCGGTTATCTGATTTATGATGATGATGGTCAATATTTTAGGCGGAACATCCGATTTCATGCTGCCGTCAACTAATCCGATTTGTACAGAGCGTAATATCAACATCATGAGTTCAGTTTGTAAATCGTAGCATTCTTGTTCTTCGATTCCATGAGTTAAATCAGCTTTTACGTTGTGTTCGTATAGCATCATTGCTTGGGTAAATGCTTTATTTTTTTCAATCAAATCAAAAAGCGATGAAAGCATTTCTTTAATCATCGTTGCTCCGTTGTAATCTTTCTGTAGAATAGATTGGAGCGTTTCGTTTAATAGGATGAGCGCTTTTTTCTTAATGGCATAATGAATATTCGATTTATCAGCGAAATAGAGATACAATGTTCCTTTGCTTAACTCAGCTTGTTGAGCAATGTCATCCATCGTAGTGTTTTCAAATCCTTTTTGCTGAATCAGAGTTATTGCAGCTTGTAGAATCAGGTCTTTTCTACGTTTTTTTTCGTCTTCTTTTCGTTCTTTTATTGCCATAAATAAACGGGATTCATTATTTGACTCGTTCCTTTTAAATATATATAATTTGTTTAGTCAATACCAAACAAATTGATTAAAATCTAATAATCACGTAATAAGCGAAATTAAGACTGATATTGAGGTGGGTTGATAAGTTTAGAATAGTAATTTTACTTGTAGGAATTACTAAGATGGAATGGATTTGAGGTGTTTCTAGTACTAAAGTGAATAAAAAATGACTAAGAGTCATTTTTTATTCGTGTACTTGTCAAGGGCTATTTAATCTAAAAACTCAGCTTTGTACTTCTGAATAGTAGTGTCGATTTCTTTAGTGATAAAGCTTAATAAAGAATTTGTTTTTGAAAGGCGTCCGGAATTTTCTTCTGAAAGTAAACTCAAGCCAGCAGAAGTAATACATTGCAAATCTTGATTTAGACGTAAATGCGACTCTAAGATACTCGTTACAGAAGCGTCTTTTAGCTTAAAGTGAATTTGTCTGTCACCTTTAATTCTCACTTTTTCAATTATTCCTCTATCTAACAGAGTACGAGTTACAATACTTACGGAAGCTTTACTAATATCCAGATTTTCAATTAAATCACTAAACGATTGATGCTCGGGTTCACAAACTAACAACCAACCAATGATTTGTCCATAAATTCTGGCATAACCCATCTCTTCGTATTTAAGGCTGAAATCATCAACAAATTCTTGTTTTGTCTTGTATTGTCGGTTGTTCATTTATTTCCTGTTCTACTAATTAACGCTATTTAAGAATTTAACTAAGATTTCCATCTATTAATTCCATTACACGATTGGTTTTGGCGGCAATTTGTGAATCGTGCGTTACTAAAACCAACGTGATTCCGGTTTTTGCCTGAACATCAAAAAATAAATCTAGAATGATTTCAGCGTTCTTTTGGTCCAAATTTCCGGTTGGTTCATCAGCTAATAAAACGGACGGTTTGTTGATAAGTGCTCTGGCAATCGCAACTCGTTGTTGTTCACCGCCGGAAAGTTCAGCAGGACGGTGCGTTGTTCTGTGAGACAAGCCCACCATATTCAAATATTCAGCAGCTAATTCAGTTGCTTTTTTTTGACTCATTCCCATAATCATAGCCGGCATGGCTGCATTTTCTAAAGCCGTAAACTCCGGTAATAAATGATGAAATTGAAATACAAATCCTACTTTTTTGTTTCGAAAAGTTGCAAGTGCGTCGCCTTTTAAGCCCGAAAGTTCTTGCCCGTCGATGTGAATTTTTCCGGAGTCGGGAAGGTCTAATCCGCCTAGTAAGTGTAATAAGGTACTTTTGCCTGTACCTGATGCACCGATAATAGAAACCATTTCACCGTTGGCAATTGAAAACGATGCTCCGTTTAGAATAACGAGTCGGTCTCCGTTTTTATCAAGAAAAGATTTATGTAAATCAGTTACCTGAATCATGCTTTAGTTCCGTTCGGAAAACTAGGGAATAGGAGTTGTTCCATGTGTGTACACTTGCCGGTATTTTCATCAACCTGAGCAATAATTCCACAAATTCTATTGTCACCGTCAGCGCCCGTATATTTCTCAGGAAGTGCCATTAAAAAACGTTTCATAGCAGCTTTTTTATCCATTCCAATAACGGAATCAAATGAGCCGGTCATACCGACATCCGTTATATATCCTGTTCCTTTTGGTAAAATACGGGCATCACCCGTAGGAATATGAGTATGAGTGCCAACCATTACAGAAACTCGTCCGTCAACATGCCAAGCCATTGCCATTTTTTCCGCAGTTGCTTCAGCATGGAAATCCAAAAAGATTAAATTAGTTTCTTGTTTGATTTCTTCGATGAGTTTATCCGCAGCTCTGAAAGGATCGTCAATTGGAAGCATAAACGTACGACCTTGCAGGTTCATAACTCCAATTTTCAAAGAAGTATTAGGTATTGCAAAAACGCCATAACCATAACCGTGAGCGCCTTCAGGGTAATTATAAGGCCTTAGTAAACTACGGTCTGTTTTCATGTATGGGAATACTTTCCACTTTGCAAAACTATGATTTCCACCTGTAATTACATGAACACCTAAACGGTAGAATTTCTTTACTATCTGTTCATTAATGCCCATGCCTTCGTGGGAATTTTCACCGTTTACAATTACAAAATCAGGTTTATGCTTTTGAATTAAGGAAGGGAATATGGTGTCCATCAAAGCCAGACCCGGCTCTCCGACTACATCACCAATAAATAAAATTTTAATCAAAATAAGGCCTCATTATTTGTTACCGGCACAAAATACAATTCTTGCAAATAAAGCACAGCAAAAGTTTAAGGGTTTATCTTTAAAGGCTTGAGTTGAAGAGTATTATGTTATACTTTCTTCCAATTCACATTGGGTTAATTAGCGGTTAAAAAGAATGAAGGCGATTTTTATAATCAATCCGAAGTCATCGGGTGGGAAAACAGGTAAATCCATCCAACGGCTCAAACAAATTATTAATAAATCTTTTACCAGTTTCAGTATTGCAGAAACAACGGAACAGGGTCATGCAACAGAATTGACTAAAGAAGCGATTCGAGAAGGGTATGAGCATATATTTTCTGTGGGTGGCGACGGAACCTTAAATGAAGTTGTTAACGGTTATTTAGAAAATGATAAGCCAATCAATCCAAATGTAATTTTATCCATTTTACCTTCCGGTACGGGCGGTGATTTTCGCAAAAATTTTGGTTTAACGAGCGATTTAGAAAAATCTTTAGTCCAAATTCAGAATGGGAATATATATCAGGTTGATGCCGGCCGATGTGAACTCAGAGATGCATATGGTTTTAAAATTGTTCGCTATTTCAATAATGTTGGGAGTTTGGGTTTAAGTGATTATGTGGCAGAAAAAGTGAATAACTCCAAGTGGCGTAAAAAATTAGGCGGAACAGCAGCTTTTTTGATTTCCGGAGTACAAGGTATTCTTGCACATAAACCTGAAACAGTTAGAATTACATCGGATGGGATGGATATGGGAGAATACCCTTTAAATCTATTGGCCGTTGCAAACGGAAAATACTTTGCCGGAGGGATGAAAGTAGCGCCACATGCACAAATTTCGGATGGAGAGTTTGATGTGATTTTGTTATCAGATTTATCTGTTGTTGAAATGTTAATGAATAATAGCAAGGTTTATTACGGCGGACATGTGAAACATCCTAAAGTAAAACAGTTCAGAACAAAATCGATAACCATTGAAACAGCACATCATATGCGAATAGAACTGGACGGAGAAACACCAGGGATTTTACCCGCAACGTTAACTTGTTTACCCGGAGTTCTGCGCTTTAAAGCCTAAGAAAGGGGTAGTTTTTTTAATTTGCTTACTTTCGTAAATCAGCGAAAAATTGCTTTAAAAGGGATTCGCATTCTGTTTCTAATATTCCCTGAATGACCTCAATTTTGTGGTTATTTGCCGCTTCTTGTACCAAATGGTATTTGGAGCCGCAAGCTCCGACTTTGGCATCCATTGCTCCAAAAACAATACGATCAATTTTTGACCAAATAAGGGCACCGCTGCACATAATACACGGTTCAAGAGTTACATATAAGGTACATCCGCTCAGGTATTTTTCATTTAGAATCGTTTCAGCGGATTTAATCGCAAGTAACTCGGCATGAGCGCTTGAATCCTTATTGGTTTCAACGAGATTGTGCGCTTTAGATAGTATCTCATCATTCATTACGATAATAGCACCAACCGGAATTTCTCCTAAATCAAAAGCTTTTTGAGCTTCTTCCAATGCCAATTTCATATAAAATTGATGTGATTTCATGCTGATATTTTAAGTATTTTGGAGCGAACTAAGATACAATATACCTATGCAAAATCACCAAAAAGCCATTATTGATTATTTAAACTCACTTATCAGAACTGTTCCTGATTTTCCAAAGCCGGGCATTCAATTTAAAGACATTACTCCATTACTAAAGAACCCGGAAGCCTTACGTTTAACTACGGAATTATTGGTTAGTCCGTTTAGAGATATTCAGGTTGATGCCGTTGTTGGTTTGGAATCTCGTGGATTCTTATTTGGTACTAATATGGCGGCTGAATTACATGCAGGCTTTGTTCCGGTTAGAAAGCCAAATAAATTACCATCAGATAAAATTTTTGCTGAATACGAATTAGAATACGGCAAAGATAAAGTAGAAATGCACTCTGATGCGATTAAACCGGGTGAAAGAGTGGTTATTCATGATGATTTGATTGCTACAGGTGGAACTGCCGCAGCAGCTACTGAACTCGTTGAAAAGTTAGGCGGCGTGGTTGTAGGTTATTCATTTATTATAGAACTGAGTTTCTTAGAAGGGCAGCAAAAGCTTGCTCAAAATGCTCCGGTTCATAGCTTAATCGTTTTATAAACAAAAAAGGCAGTGTTTCACTGCCTTTTTTGTTTGGTAACTTAGTCTATTCTTTTAGGATGATTCTTATAAGTATAGAATTCGTTGAAAATTTTAATTAAAACGTTTTCTGTCAACAAGTTTTTTAATCTTTTTATTCCCGATCCAAACTTTTTGGTTGGTTTCAACATTGATAAGTTCAAGGTTCACACTGTAGAAAACGGCGATTTTACTACCGCCCATATTTTGATCCATTATTGAACTGATATTACCAATCATCATAAAATCGGCGCCTAATTCCTGAGCCAAATTTTTCATGGTTTCATAGGAAGCAAATTGTTGTTGCTCTTGACGTTCTTGGCGAACTTGCTGACGTTCATCAGGGCGAGCAACAAAGTTTACCTGACCTGAGTTAATCAACTCGCGCTCAATATCTTTTGTGAATACATCAGAGTCGATATGTTCCATGCTTTCATTACGAACTTTGCCGACAATTAATACAGGATCTCTGTCTTCAGAGTCTTTGAATTTGGTCATCCAAGAAGATGACATCATATCATTCATCATTTCTTTTGCAACCATATCAGCATCGGTATCATTCCATCTGCCGGATAAATCTGTTTTGGTATCAAGTGATACTCTTGATACAGTAGAAGATGGAGTTGCACATGATTGAATAAGAAATAGGATAAAAACGCCTAAAAATGTCAGATTTTTCATGGTATTAATAACTTAAAAATTGATTACTGATTTTTTTTCCGAAGCTTTTCTTGATTTGTTTTTTGGCATTAAACTCAGATCGTATAAACGCTTCTTTTTGTGTTTTAGCGCCGTCGCGGTTTTCAGCTTGCCAATTTAAAAACGAACGATTTTCGTGTAAATCCATCACTTGTATATCTAATGTCCATTTTACAAATTCAGCGTCGTCACGGCCTAAATCGATAGCTTCTTGCACGAATGTAACCTGAGCTTCTAAGGTCGCATCTTGTTTATCGTTTGCAACTTCAAATCCTTCTTTTTGGAAACTTTCAACGATTGTTGAATATAATTCCGAACTGAGGTTATTTCCGCTTATAAAAACTTTTGTTGAGCGCTTTTGTTGTTCAACTTCTTCTTTAACACGTTTATAGGACTCTAATTCAAGATTGTTTGACGGTCTTTCGAGTATAATTTCGCGTTGTGCAGCTAATTTATTATTCATCTTGGCTAAAATAAAAGCTTCCTGATAGCGGGATAATTTTCTTACAGGATTCATCTCTTCAGAAGCTTTTGATTCCAAATCAACGATTTGAGATTCGTTTTTCTCTATTTCAGCTTGATATAATTGTGCCGTTGGTTTTCTTTCAATTCCTGCTAAAATAGTAACCTGACCATCTTTTGCAGTATAACTTTCAAGAATTTTAGCATTTTTGATTTCCTGTTTTGTGCCAATACGAATCGTGTTAATCAATTGTGAAGCTTCATCAACTGCGGCGAGTTTGCCATTTTTTGAGACTTCTCTGATTTCTTCCATCAAGCTCTGGTCAGCATTAATATCTTGTTGAAAAATGCGTGATAAGTTCATCATGGCATTGTTTTGAGCTGCTTGAGCATCAGAGCCTGAGCCAATTGCAAGTAAGTATTGAGACTTATCATAGGCTTTATATGGATTCTCAATCCACTTGGGTTCTTTACCTTTTTTTTGCGCAATTGTAGGCGATGCACAACCAAAAGAAAATAAAACGAATGCGATAAATAGAATTCTTGGCATAATTAATTCCAATAAATGGTTTCTATGATATGTAATGGGTTTTGTGCTTGAATGGTAATCGGGTGTTCTTCAGTGAAAAGAACATTTCCTTGTTGACTCAAATATTCAACCGTAATAGTTTGTTCGCCTTCCGGTAATTGCATAACAAATCCGTATGCTTCACCCGGCATAGACTGCCAGCCTCGTAAATCAGCTTTTTCTGAAATTTCCAAACCAACCTTTGTTATTACATTAAAGATTCCGCTTAATGTCTCATTTTTTTCATCTTTTGCTTTTTTTTCAGCTGCTTTTCCGGCAATTATTTTAGCAGCAACACGAACATAGGTTCTGGCATAAATAATCGGTTCTTTAATTTTGTACATCTCTTTTGCTACATGATCCATTTGTTCAATAAGCATTAAGTTGCTGCTAACACCTTTTGAACTTCTGGCACGCACTTGATAGACATTAGACGGGTACATTCTTAAAACCGGTAAAGAGAGTTTTATATACGTATCAATTTCTTTGAGGTAAATTCGATTATCCTTTTGCTGTTTTTCCGGAGATTTACCTGCAAATGCCATTACTAATGTGTTGTAGGTGTCAGGGTAGATGAGCTTGTCCAGAGAATCTTGTTTACCGAGTGGTTTAGATGAAATTAATTGCTGTTGTGCAAATGTTGATTTCATGCGCTCAAACTCAATTCTGGCATCATCAAATTTGTAAGTTTTAGAAAACAAAACACTAGATAGAAAATGAGAAAGGGAAGAGCTTTGAATTTCAGCCTTACCTGATTTGAAATTAATACCTTTTGTTGTATTAGCTTTTTCTAAAGCACTTGTTAGTCCGTTGTGTCTCACATTCAGATTCTCAATCTTGTAACTCATTCTTCGTGCTTCAACTAAAGCTCCGTCAATATCACCCATGTGGATAAAATTAAGCGCTTTGAATGCATTTATATATACATCCTCATAATCCTCACCGTCATAAACAAGCATATTATCATTCACAACAAAAGATTTGATACCTCTAGCTATCGACTTAGTGTAATTACTTTCGATATTTCTTTCAGCTAGGTCAAAATCATTAAAACTTTTTTTGTATTCACCTGCAAAATGATAGGCAGTTCCTTTTTCCAGATATAAGAGAAGCTGGTCTTTAGGCTGATAGACATTGGTTTTTTCAAGGTTCTCTACCAAACTGACCGTATTTGTGTAGTTACCTCCAGCAAATGAATTCCTAAGATTTACTTGTGCCTGATCCAAGTTATAATGAGCGGCACATGACATCCCAAAAATCAAACCTCCTACAGTGATATATTTTATCTTGATTTTCATAGGTTTTGATTAGATAAAACTCCGGAATAATGTATGATTATTTAATTAAAATGTGAATTTCAACCCGTTTTTTTTCACTTTTAATAAGCTTTTTTACTATGGTTGATATGCAGTAACTTATTGGCATGCATCTACGCGAGAAATTCATATTAGTTAGTCTTTTTTTACTGTGCAATTGCACCATAATGTCTGCCCAAAGTTTGGATGACTGGTTTATTTCAAAATCTCAATCGCTGTTATCAACTTGGCTGAATGACTCAAATATTGATAATAGAAACGTATTTATAACAAGTTCTTATTCAGATTTTACTTTTTTTCTTGAACAGAGTTTAGCAGAAAAAGGGTATCAAGTTAAAGCAGTAGCAGACTCAAACAGTACTACTGTAAATGTGGAATTTAAAGGTGAGTTTCAGGTTAACGGAAAGCAAGTTTTCGCTGACGGTGTAATATTATTTAAGCAATATGTAAACAATAATTTAGAGCAGTCTAAACGATTTGTGATTAAAGAACACATACAAAGTGTAAGTACAGAACCTTACACAAGCTCATATTGGAAAGTTATTGAAGCCGAAAAGTCTGCTTCCGGAGTAAAAAAGTGGCTTGAACCCGGTTTGATTCTATCGGCAATGGCTGTAACAATTTATTTACTATTCGCCGTTAGATCGTAATGAAGCACTATTTTTTGATTCTGATTGTTAGCGTAATTCTTTTTAACTGTGCAAATCCGGGAATGCCAACAGGCGGTCCGGCAGATAAAGAACCGCCCGTCTTAAAGTCAACCACACCTGAAAATGGCGCTCTTAACTTTAAAGAACGAAGAATCCGATTCGATTTTGATGAATATGTACAACAAGCCGGTTTTAAACAGGCATTTCGAATTGAGCCAAGTATAGATGTTAAATACAATTTCACATTTAAAAGTAAATCTGTAATTGTTGAATTTGACCGAGATTTACCTGAAAATACAACGGTAATTGCAACTGTCGGCGTTCAATTGGTTGATTTTAAAAACAATAAGATTAAATCGCCGATTACTTTAGCTTTATCTACAGGAGAAGAAATCAACTCTGCAAAAGTGCAGATAAAAGTACTCAATGCTACAGATGGAAAACGCGCTGAGAATATAAAAATGTTTTTGATTCCATCGAATAATGTTATAACAGACAAGGCTTTATATACAGCTGAGACTGATTCTGCAGGTAATGCAAACTTTGCGTATTTACCGGAAGCGAATTATAAAATTTTACTTGTTGAAGATGTTAATAGAAATAGAATTTGGGATTCATTCGAGTGGGCACAGCCGGCACATCAAGATGAAGTGCAATCTTTTAAAGACTCAACCAGTATTCTTAAACCAATCTATTTCTTAAAACCTGATACCGTTAAACCTCGATTAGAAGGTATAGGTCTTTTTGCGCAGAATCGACTACGCCTACGATTCTCTGAGCCTGTATATATGCAAGCGGATTCAAATTTTGTGGCTATTTCAGAACAAGATACAGTTCGATTTAGATTAGCCTATATGGATGGTGATAATCCGACGGTTTATTGGGCTTTTTCGCGACAAAACTTATCAGAAGGGCAAGTTTATACTATTCCTGAAATGCCTTTAATTGACCAGTTCAGAAACCATTTAGAAGAAAATGAAGAGTCGGTAACCGGTGAGCTTGTCGCTGATACTACAAGTCAGCGCATTTTGTCAGTTTTACCTAAAGAACAAATGACATCAACGGATACTATTTTGGTGACCTATTCCACGTTTATTGATAAAACAGTGACAGATTCTTTGATTGTTATAGAACAGGAAAATCAAATGAAATCGTATTCATTCATTCAAGTTGATGATCACCAATTAAAAATATTTCCTGAAAAAAAATGGGATCCGGCTTTATCGTACCAGTTCCGTTTGTTTAATCCGTTGAGCGGTAATTATTTAACACATAGTCCCAAAATAATAAAAGAAGAAGATTTAGGTGAGTTGAGCATGTTAACAGGCTTAAGAGATTCAACCCAACACGTAACTATAGAGATTTCCGGGAAGCAATTTTATAAGCGTATCACAACATCAGATACCTTAGTCGTTGTTCCAAAGATTAACGAGAAAGAGGTGCTGGTTAGGGCCTTTGTGGATGAAAATAATAACGACAAATGGGATTCAGGTTCCGTGAATCCGTTTAAAAAACCTGAACCGTTTTTTATCAATCCAAAAGTAGCTATCAAACAAAAAATGACTACAGAATTAATTATTGAGTTCTGAAAATTAATCATCACTTTTTATCAGATAAGCAAAAGTATTACAAGCATTTACAGCTATTGTAAGCGCTTTTTGAGTGAGATTAGGGCATTTTTGGTATCTTTGCGCCGCAATTTTGAATATGTATTAGTTTGATTGATTATGATGGAAGTGAGTCCGTACAAGGCAAACCATAAAATTAGATTTGTAACAGCGGCCAGTTTGTTTGATGGTCATGACGCTTCAATAAATATTATGCGTAGAATTCTGCAAAGTTCCGGGGCAGAAGTTATTCATTTGGGACACAATAGATCCGTTTCAGAGATAGTAGAAACAGCGATTCAAGAAGATGTACAAGGCATTGCGATTAGTTCATACCAAGGCGGGCACGTCGAATATTTTAAATATATGGTTGATTTACTCCGTGAAAACGGTTGTTCGCATATCAAAGTTTTTGGCGGCGGCGGCGGCGTAATTGTACCTGAAGAAATTGAAGAACTACATTCGTACGGTGTTACACATATTTTTTCTGTTGATGATGGTCGGAAAATGGGTTTGCAAGGCATGATTAATTCTATGCTGAAAGCTTGTGATTTCGATGTAAACGAATTAGGCGGTTTCACAAAAAGAGACATTGAATCGGCTGACTTTATAAAAATTGCTCGTGCGATTACGGCATTAGAAAACAAACATGAAAAGCACATCAGTTTTTCGGGAAAGGTGCTTCAAATTGGAAAAGAAACACTTAAACCTGCTGATACATGTATTCCGGTTTTAGGAATTACAGGCACGGGCGGAGCAGGTAAAAGTTCTCTTACTGATGAAGTAATTCGTCGTTTTTTAACTGAATATGACGATAAAAAGCTGGCAGTTATCTCTGTTGATCCATCAAAAAGAAAAACAGGCGGAGCTTTGTTGGGTGATAGAATACGCATGAACAGTTTAAATCCTGAGCGTATTTACATGAGAAGTTTGGCAACACGTTCTGATAATCGGGCTACGAGCGATGCCATTCATGCTGCAATCGAATTGTGTAAAGTTGCCGGCTTTGATTTGATTATTATTGAAACCAGCGGAATCGGTCAAAGTGATACAGAAATCGTGGATATTGCTGATGTTTCCATGTATGTAATGACTAGTGAATACGGTGCAGCAACACAGCTTGAAAAAATTAATATGCTGGATTTAGCTGATATCATCGTGTTAAATAAATTCGAAAAACGTGGTGCTCTTGATGCGCTTCGAGATATCAGAAAACAGGTTAAACGTACGCTTCAAAAGTGGGATGTAGCCGATGAAGACTTACCGGTTTACCCGACAATTGCCGCTCAGTTTAATGATGAAGGCGTGCATCGTCTATTTGCGAAATTAGTTTCAGTATTGAATGAAAAATTTGATATGTGTTGGACTAATTCCTTGTACACCAATACAAAACCTGCCGAGCATCTACAAACCCAAGCTATTATTCCTCCTAAAAGAAATCGTTATTTATCTGAAATTTCAGAAGCTGTTCGAGCTTATCATACTTGGGTAAAAGAGCAGGTAGAAGTGGCTCAAAAGGTGCAGGAAGTAAAAGGCACCATCGCACAATTGGGAAATAATTTGCCGGTTGAAACGGGAATAACATTAAAGAAATTAGAAGCTGAACAATCAGCAAAATTAGACGGCTACTCGAACTACATTTTAAGTACTTGGGATGAGCAAAAGGCAAATTACCGAAAAGAATATCACGAAACTCAGGTTCGAGACAAAGTGCTTAAAAACAAAATGTATCACACTTCATTAAGCGGAAATCAGATTCCACGTGTTGCTTTTCCTGATTTTATAAGCGATGCCGAAAAACTAAAATTTGCTCTGAAAGAGAATTTACCGGGGCACTTTCCCTATACAGCCGGAGTATTTCCTTTCAAACGTGAAAACGAAGATCCAACCCGAATGTTTGCAGGCGAAGGAACGCCGGAAAGAACGAACAAGCGTTTTCATTTTGTGAGTGAAGGCTTACCAGCAAAACGACTTTCAACCGCTTTCGATTCTGTAACACTTTACGGTGAAGACCCTGCAGTTCGCCCAGATATCTACGGTAAAATCGGAAATTCAGGAGTAAGTATCTGCACCTTGGATGATATGAAGAAACTCTACAGCGGTTTTGAGCTTACAAATCCGAGTACCTCTGTTTCGATGACGATCAACGGCCCGGCGCCTATGATTTTGGCCATGTTCATGAATACAGCTATAGATCAGGAAATTGAGCGTTGGTTAAAACAAGAGGGAAAGTTTGAAAGTGCAATCAAGAAATATCGTGAACACTTAGAACAAAAAGGCTTACAACTTCCTGTTTACCATGGTGATTTGCCAAAGACAAACAATACATTTGGTTTGGGATTATTGGGAATAACAGGAGATCAGTTAGTCGATAAATCGACTTATGAGCACATCAAAGCTGAAACGCTTTCAGTGGTGAGAGGAACTGTTCAGGCAGATATTTTAAAAGAAGATCAGGCACAAAATACCTGCATATTCTCAACCGAATTTGCTTTAAAGATGATGGGGGATATTCAAACCTATTTCACTTCAAATAAAGTTCGGAATTATTATTCAGTTTCCATTTCCGGTTATCATATTGCTGAAGCGGGAGCCAATCCGATTTCACAAGCTGCATTTACTTTGGCAAATGGGTTTACTTTTGTGGAGTACTATTTGTCGCGCGGTTTAAATGTGGATGATTTTGCTCATAATCTCTCGTTTTTCTTTTCAAATGGCCTCGACCCAGAGTATCAGGTTATCGGACGTGTAGCGAGAAGAATTTGGGCTATTGCAATGAAGAACAAATATACGGCCAATGAGCGTTCTCAGAAGCTAAAATATCATATCCAAACGAGTGGTCGTTCCTTACACGCTCAGGAAATTCAGTTTAATGATATCCGTACTACATTACAGGCTTTGATGGCGATTTACGACAACTGTAATTCTTTGCATACCAATGCGTACGACGAAGCCATAACAACACCGACGGAAGAGTCGGTTCGCCGTGCTTTAGCCATTCAGTTGATTATTAATAAAGAGTTCGGAATGGCAAAAAATGAAAATCCATTGCAAGGTTCTTTTATTGTTGAGCAGCTCACAGACTTGGTTGAAGAGGCGATTCTTACTGAATTTGACCGAATTACGGAACGTGGCGGTGTTCTTGGTGCAATGGAAACCATGTATCAACGCGGAAAAATTCAGGAAGAAAGTTTGTATTACGAAACCTTAAAACACACCGGAGAACTTCCGATTATCGGTGTGAATACCTTTCTTGATGAAAAAGCTCAAACTATTGATGAACCAATCGAACTAATTCGCTCTACGGAAGAAGAGAAAACTCAACAGATTACAAATCTGGCAGATTTCCAGAAACGTAACAGTGAACAAAGTTTCGAAGCATTAAATCGTTTAAAATCAGTAGCACGTTCAAACGGTAATTTATTTGAAGAATTGATGGAAACAGTGAAGGTGTGTTCTTTGGGTCAGATTACTAAGGCTTTATACGAGGTTGGTGGTCAGTACAGACGCAATATGTAGGTTTGAAAAGGTATCAGGTAACAGGTTTCACTTTCGTTCATTGCTCTGCTTTGAATCAGATTGCTGATTTAGAGGTTCGAAAATTTTTGAGCATAAAGCCAACTTACGTCCATTAGATTGAGTATTTCATGATTCATGAATGGAAGATGATTAAATGATGTATTGATGAAACGATTTATGAACAAAAGCATTCTTACGTTTTTGAGTTAGATAATTTCACGATTCGTGATCAGATGTTGGTTTATATGTTAGATTCAATACGTTTTTGGGATTCAGTACTCATAAAATTTTAGATATTGATTCAATTCGAATACAAATGTTTTACTACCTATAAAAAAAGGTGTAAGCACATGGCTTACACCTTAAATCTTACACCTAATACCTATATTAAAATCTCGCTTCATCGTCTTCATCACGATATTGACGCAGTGATTTATTCGACTGCTGTTGCCCAATATCAGGATTAAAGTTCGAATCGTAATCTGGTAATGGGTCATGTTCCTCGCCATAACTAATTCGAGATCGGCTTTCAAAACGTGCATATTGTTTAATAAATGCAACTTTAGCCGTTCCGACAGGGCCGTTCCGCTGCTTACCCACAATTACTTCTGCCATACCAACAGTTGAACCTTCTTCATCGGTTGTGATACCGTAATATTCCGGGCGATAAAGAAAACACACCACGTCAGCATCCTGCTCAATCGAACCGGATTCACGTAAATCACTCAACTGTGGACGTTTGTTCGTTCCGCGTTGTTCAACAGCACGGCTCAACTGAGAAAGTGCAATTACCGGAACGTTCAACTCTTTTGCCATTCCTTTAAGACCTCGGGAGATGTAGGCGATTTCCTGCTCACGATTTCCTTCAAAACCACCGCCTGTCATCAATTGCAAATAGTCAATGATAATCATCCCCACATTGTGCTCTTCTTTCAAACGTCGGCATTTAGAACGCAATTCCATCAAACTGATACCCGGCGTATCATCAATAAAAATACCGGCCTTGTTTAATACACCCGCAGCTGCAATTAAAGAAGTAAAGTCATTATCGTTTAATTTTCCTTGTCGAGCTGACTGTGCATCAATTCGGGCTTCCATAGTTAACAGACGTTGCACAAGCTGTTGGGACGACATCTCCAAACTAAAAAGAGCAACATTGGTTTTATAGTTCGGATTAGTATATAAAGCTGCATTTCGCGCGCAAGTTAATACAAACGCCGTTTTACCCATAGAAGGACGAGCAGCAATAATAATCAAATCCGATTTTTGCCAGCCTGATGTCATATCATCTAAGGTATTTAAACCCGTGGGAACGCCAGTTAAGCCGCCGTGTTTACCGCGAATTTCAACCAAATGGTCTAGGGTTGATTTGATAAACTGCGAAATTGGTTGTCCCGCTTGACGTGTTTTTGAGTTTGCCAAGTTGAAAATACGTTGCTCGGCGTTATCAACTAACTCGTATGGGTCTGTAGTTCCTTCGTAAGAGTTTTTAATAATATCAGTACAGGTTAGGATGAGATTGCGCTTTATGGCTTTTTCGATCACAATCTGGCAGTGGTATTCAATATTCGCAGCCGAAGTTACCGCACGAGTTAAATCAATTAAATAAGCAGAACCGCCTGAAGTATCTAAATGTCCTTGGTCTTTTAGCTCAGTTTCGATGGTTAACATATCCAGGGCATTACCTGATTCATGAAGGGATTTCATGGCATCGAAAATAAATCGGTGTCCCGGTTTATAAAAATCATCGGTTTTAAGCAAGTTTAGCGCAATAGTAGCGGCTTCCGGCTCAATAAGCATACTCCCGAGAATAGCTTCTTCAACCTCAACTGCCTGTGGAGGAATACGTCCTTGAGCTTCTAAAATATCTTGTTCCTGAACAGAACTTTTTTGCTTTGAATTCGATTGTCGTTTTGCCATAATGGCCTAATCTACAATTTTGTGATGTGGATTTATGAACAAGCTTTTAACGAACTTATCCACATTATTTTACGAGTTCATCGTATCGTTTACGAACCATTTGAACATCTTCCCAAGTTGGGCGTTTCCAGTTCGGGTTACGAAGTAAGGCTGCCGGATGATAGGTTGCCGTTAGTTCAATTTTTCCTAAGAATGGATGAAATTGTCCGCGTAATTGAGCTAATGTTGTGTTTTCAGGTAAACCAAGCAAGGTTTTTGCTGAAATCCTTCCCATACAAAGAACAATTTTAGGCTGAATAATTTCAATCTGGCGGATTAAAAAGGGTAGAGAGCGTTCGCGTTCATCCGGTAATGGATCTCTGTTTTTTGGCGGACGATGTTTCAAAATGTTGGCGATATATATGTCTTTTCTCTCAAACTCAATCGCCTGCATAATTTTATCCAACAATTGCCCCGCTTTACCCACAAACGGTTCACCTTGTATATCCTCGTTTTCGCCCGGAGCTTCACCAACAATCATCAGTTTTGCATGTGGATTACCGACACCAAAAACCAGATTGGTATTTTCTAAATCGGTTTTTAAGATATCCCTATGTTTTTCACACAATGCTTTTAGTTCGTCAAGTGTGGAGCAAGATTGTAATTCGTTGTGGAGGGCCATTGGGCTAATCATAAATTGTGGGGTGTAAATAGATTCTTGTTGAGATGATTTTGTAGTGATTTCACCGTCATCATCTAACATTTCTACTATTGTGGTTTCGGCTTGTACAATTGTTTTTTCCGGATGAGCAGATTCCGAATGTAGGGGAGTTTCAGCCTCAATTTCCTGAGTTTGCTCCAGTGAATCTATCAGTGTTATTTCCGTTTTAATTGATTCATCCACTAGAATTTCTTCTGATGAATCTTCATTGTCTTGAGATACAATCGGCATTTGAATATCCGGTTCTTCACTGACTAGTTCACTTGAAAGTTCTGCCGAATGTGACGATTCATTGCGTTCAATTTCTGAAATGGGTTCAACGCCAACTAACTTATCTTCGGTTGGGATAGATTCAGTTTCGGTTTCTGAATTTTCAGGCTCTTGCTGCGAAATAGTTTGAAGTTCTACAGCAATTGTTTCTTCGTTTAATTCTGTCGGTGTAGATGTAGAAGTGTCAGAATCAGCTTCCATTTCATCAAAATACTCGTCATCAAATAACAAGGTAAATTCGGCATCATCCGAAATGGAATTTACTGAAATCGATTTCTTTTCAAGTTGATTATTACCTGAACTGGGCTCTGATTGCTCTTCATCTTTTATAGAAATGCTTGGTTTATTCTCTGTTTCAGAAGGTTTTTCAGCCGGAGCACCGAATAAATCTATGGTAAATGGATCTCGATAAGGCTTTTCTTCATCTGATTCAGAGTCATCTTCATTTTCCTGATTTTGGCTTTCTTCAAACAAAGAGGGTTCAATCAACTCTTCTTGAGTTTCAGTTACGATACTGTCCAAAATAGGAGTGTGAGTCGGTACTGGTACCGGAATTTCAACAGGATTTGACTCTTCTTGCTCAAATGCTGAGACTGTATTTGTTGCCAGTTCTGAATCGATAGAATCTTCAATAGCTTCTGTTTGCTCAGGTATAGTTTCTACTATTTCTTCAATTTGCGAATCAATTTCTTCGATTCTTTCTTCTGAATCTTCTTCAAAATCTGAATCTACTGATGTATCTGAAATAAGTGCGTTAGTTTCTGTTATTTCTTCAGTCTGAGAATCAATTTCCTGATCTAGTGTGATATTATTTTGTACTTCATCTTCAAGAAATACTGTGGAATCACTTGTGTTGTCGGCGGTTAACACAGATTCAATACGTTTATTTATTGCTATAGAATCTTGAGAAAAATCAGATTTCTGCTCACTGAATAACAGTTGAATATATTGAGCATCTAAAGGAGTGTCAGATACTATCTCAGTCGAAATAAATCCGTTTAATTCTGCTTCCGATTTAAAAACCTGTTCTACTTTGTCAAGTAGATCCTGCCACTTCTTATCATCCATTAGAGCGATACCAACTGTTCAATTCCAATGGTTCCGTGATACACATCGTCACGATAATTTTTTAATTGCACGGGTACAATGGTATTCACTAAATGATCCATATAAGGATGTGCAACTCGAATATAATTATCAGTCCATCCGAACATTAATCCGTCTTTTTCTTCCTCTTCAAAAAGGGTAGGTCTGATGGATTCGATATGATGTTGGTCAAACTCAAATCGTTTTTTAGCTGATAATCTTCTAAGTAAATGAGTGCGTTTTTTTCGAACGGGAATTTCAATACTGGGTTGAATTTCTAATGCGTGCGTATTTGGGCGTTCAGAGTATGTGAACACGTGTAGATAACTAACCGGTAAGGATTGTATAAAATCAAAACTTTCCTGAAACAGTTCGTCCGTTTCGCCAGGATGCCCGGTGATTACATCAACACCAATACAGGCATGTGGCATTAATTCTTTTATCAGAGAAACACGCTCATGATATAAATCACTTCTGTATCTGCGGCGCATCGTTTTTAGCATTTCATCGCTGCCACTTTGCAAAGGCATATGAAAATGCGGTTGTATTTTAGTTGATGAAGCTGCTAATCGGATGATGTCTTCATTTAACAAATTGGGTTCAATAGAGGAGACCCTTATGCGATTTAATCCTTCAATTTCATTTAAAGCTGACATCAACTCGAGAAACGTCTCATCATTGCCTTTCCCGAAATCTCCGGCATTTACTCCGGTAACAACAACTTCCTGATAGCCGTGATCCACTACACGTCTTGCATTTTCAACAACTTCTGAGAGCAAAGGACTTCGGCTTTTTCCGCGTGCCAATGGAATCGTACAAAAAGAACACTTGTAATCGCAGCCATCCTGAACTTTTAAAAATGCACGAGTTCTATCGTTTGATGAAAATGCGTGGTGGAAGTCAACAGCTTCGTTAACGTCGCTACGGTGAATAATCGTTTTATTTACTTTTTCGAAACTTGGAACTAAATCAAAAATCTCAAATTTTTCCTTTGCACCAAGAACTAAATCGACACCTTCAATTTGTGCAATTTCTTCCGGTTCTAATTGTGCGTAACACCCAACAACGGCGATAAATGCATTCGGGTTAGACTTTTGCGCTCTTCTGACAACTTTTCTGCAATCTTTGTTGGCATCTTGAGTAACAGAGCAAGTATTAATTACATACACATCAGCTTCATTTTCAAACGAAGTGATTTCAAATTCGTGTTCGGTAAATGAGCGTTTTAAGGTTGATGTCTCGGAGAAGTTCAATTTACATCCGAGTGTATAAAAGGCAACACGTTTCATGGTGCCGAAAATACGGCTTTTTTCTCTTTGATGTGGCTTAGAACATATAACAAAAAAGGCTGCAAGAGCAGCCTTTTTATTAGTTCATCAATTTTAAGATGATAGCAATTACTGTAAAGTTTAATATGCCAAGTGGCAGTAAATTATGCCAGCCAAGACGCATTAGCTGTGTGTATTTGAATCGTGGAATAGTCCAACGTACCCAAATGAATACGAATAACCAAAATCCGGTTTTTGCAACAAATACAGAAATATCTACAATCATTTTTAATGTACTGCTCATTTCAGGCAACCAAGCATCAGCAAAAGGTAAATGATAACCGCCGAAGAAAAAGGTAGTAATGAGCATTGAAGCAATCACAACGTGCATGTATTCAGCTAAGAAGAACATACCGAATTTCATAGAGGAGTATTCTGTATGGAAACCTCCAACTAGTTCTTGTTCAGCTTCAACAAGGTCAAAAGGAGTACGGTTCGTTTCAGCGAAAGCAGCTACGGTGAAGATCACAAATCCAACTGGATTTAAGAAAACATACCACCACATGCTTTGGTCATTCACAATATCAACCATATTTAAAGAACCTGCTAAAAGCACACAAGATGCTACAGCTAAGCCCATCGGTAATTCGTAGCTAATCATTTGAGCTGCAGCACGTAAACCACCCAATAAAGAGTATTTACTGTTAGAGCTCCAACCGGCTAAGGTTACTCCGTAAACGGACATCGATGAAACTGCTAATAAGTATAATGCACCAACGTTGATATTGGTGATGTATAAACCGTCACCAAATGGAATCACAGCAACCGTAACTAAAGCTGTTGCAACCGGAATTATTGGAGCAATAGTATGAAGATGTTTGTAAGCGTGAATTGGAGTCACATCTTCTTTTAAAATCAACTTTAATACGTCTGCAATCGGTTGCAATAAACCCATAGGTCCAACACGGTTAGGCCCAACACGGTTTTGTATAAAAGCAGCAACTCTACGTTCTAAATAAACAGCGATGGCAGCTGAGTTTAACAGCATGAATAATGCTGTTCCCATCACAATCATTTGTAGTGTAAATGGTTCCATTCTTAATAATTATGCTGTTTTTTCTTCAGTTTCAGGAGTTGAAAGTACAACACCCATTTCAGTATCCATTTTGTCGTAATCAACGCCTGCAAAAGCATCAACACTAGATGAAACAGCGGTAAGAACTTCTTTCCCGGTTTCATAACTCAATGTTTGATTCAATCTTGGGGCTAATTCACTTAAAAATTCCCAAACAGGTAAACAGTCAACTTTGTTTTTATCTGTTCTCCAGTTGTCGAATTTTGTACCAAATCGGTCTAAACGTCCGGTTGACATTTCAAGGTTTGTTGCTCGACTGGTATAAACCGTTTCTTTTGCAGCAAATGTACGTTGAATACGTCCGTCAACATTCACATAACTAGCAGCATGTTCTGCAGCGCATGTAATAGGCACTACTAATTGAGCATCTTTGCTGGTTGTATTGTTGTTTGTACCGAAATAAACAAATGTTTTTCCCGCTAAATCTTCAGCATTCGCTAATTCTCTGCCAACGATGTCTTCTGCAAGTACAACAACTACGGTGGCTTTAGCTAAAGCATTTTTGAATGTGCGGTTAGTATGAGCTCTAAATCCTAATAATTCACAACCTTTGGTATTAGGAGCTTGGTCATCAGTTAATAAGAATCCGTCACCGGCACCTTCAACAACATGAGGAACAAAAGAAGCTTTTCCACAACCTAAAGCGGTGAAGAATTGGTTAAACACAAAGTTTTCTTCAACAGAAGCATAGCCAGAACCTAAAACCAAAACTTCTTTAGTATCGTGAGCTTCGATAATCTCAGCGATGGTTTCTTTAGCGTTGTTCCAAGAAGTTTTAACTAACTCTTTGTCTAATTTGATTTCCGGACGTGAAATACGATTCTCATTGAAGAGGCGATAGGCTTCACGTGATGAATCCGGCATCCAATAATCGTTTACATGCGGATTATGACGCGGTGTTAAACGTAACACAAGGTTATCACGAACCCATAAGTCAACATTTGTACCTTTTCCGTTTGTGATATCAATACTTGGAGTTTGGTTCATTTCCCAAACACGTGCTTTAAAGCGGAAATCGGCTTGAGTTAATGCTCCAACCGGACAAATATCAACGGTGTTTAAAGAATACGCATCGTCAAACTCTTTGCCGTTTGCAGTTGAAGGGTAGTTCTTATCACCGCGAGAAACGATTGATAATTGATACGTTTTGGAAATTTCGTGTGTAAATCGAACGCAACGAGTACAGTTAATACAACGTTCAGCATCTAATACTACACGTGGCCCAAGTTGAATTCTCTTTGGTTTATGAACTTTTTTGTATTCAAAACGAGAACCTTCAGGGCCGTATTTGTAGGTTTGAATTTGTAAAGGACACTCACCGGCTTGGTCACAAATAGGACAATCTAATGGGTGATTCACCAAGATAAATTCAAGAGTATCTTTTTGAGCTCTACGAACTTTTTCTGAAGAAACATGGGTTTTTACAACCATGCCGTCACTCATATCCTGACTACAAGCTGTCATCAATTTTGGGAAAAACTGAATTACTTTTTCGCCATTTTCGTCTGTTTTGAAACTGTTTGTAGCTCTGTCGAAAACAGGTGTTCCAATTTCAACTAAACACTGACGGCAGTTTGCCGGAATAGATAAACTCGGGTGATAACAGAAGAACGGTAAGTCCATTCCATGATCTAAAATAAAAGGAAGAACCTTCCCGGGAGTATCATAAGTGAATTTCTTGTCATCAATAATAATTTCAGGCATAATAAATCCCTACGCTATAGCAAATACTGATTTTCTGCATCGTGCTTCAAATTCATCTCTGAAGCGTGTAATGGTGTGGCGTACAGGCCATGCTGCGGCATCTGCCAATGCACAAACTGTTCTACCTTCCATTTGTGTGGTGAGGTCGAGTAATAAGTCTAAATCTCTCATTTCTCCGTCACCATTTTTAATTTTCTTGAGGATTTTCTCTAACCAACCGGTTCCTTCACGACATGGAGTACATTGTCCGCATGATTCGTGATGATAGAAGTGCGAAATTCTATATAAGAAATCAACCATGTCAGTATCTTCATCCAAAATACTCATTCCGGCAGTTCCCATCATTGAACCTGCAGTTCTTAATGAATCTGCATCCATAGAAACTCCTTCAATTTGATCAGCACGAAGAATCGGAGTAGAAGAACCGCCCGGTACTAAGGCTTTTAACTTTTTACCGTTTCTGATACCGCCGGCAACATTGTAAATCAAATCTGTGATGAGCATTCCTGTTGGGAATTCGTATACGCCCGGACGATTCACATGACCTGAGATACCATATAAAACCGGTCCCGGATGTGTTTTTGCGCCCATTTCAGCGTATTTGGCTGCACCCATATTTAAAATCAAAGGTACATTTGCTAAAGACTCAATATTGTTAATAGTAGTCGGGCGTCCCCATAAACCACGTTGAGCGGGGAAGGGCGGTTTAACACGAGGATAACCGCGTTTACCTTCTAAAGACTCCATCAATGAAGATTCTTCACCACAGATATAAGCACCTGCACCTGAATGCACGTACATATCAATATTGATACCTGAACCTAAAATGTTTTTTCCGAGATAGCCCGCTTTGTAAGCATCAGCAACGGCTTGTTCCATGAAACGAATCCAAGAGCGATATTCACCGCGGATGTACACATAAACAGCATCAGCTTGAATAGAGTAAGCTCCAATAATTGCACCTTCAATGAAAAGGTGTGGATTGAATTCAAAAATCACACGGTCTTTAAATGTGCCAGGCTCTGATTCATCGCCGTTTGCAGCTAGATAACGTTTTCCGCCATCAGGTTTCGGCATGAAAGACCATTTTAAACCGGTATTAAAGCCTGCACCGCCACGACCTCTAAGTCCCGCAGTTTTAACCTCGTTAATTACATTTTCACGAGTCCAAGCAGATTCACGAGCATCAAAAACGGTCTTTAATGCTTTGTATCCGCCTTGTTTTTCGTAAGCTTTTATATCTCTTAAATTCCCACCTTGAGGAATGATTAATGTCTTATAGTTTTGAAAATCTATTGCCATAATCGAATCAATCCTTAGAAATTAATTGTGGTGGTAAGATTTCTTCGTATTCAGGAAGTTTATCTTCTTTTAACCCGTCAATCATTGAATCAATTTTTTCTTTTGTAAGGTGATTCACATAGACATCGTTGGTTACCTGAAGCATCGGGGCATATCCGCAAGCACCTAAACATTCTGCTTCTTGAATACTGAATTTGCCGTCAGGAGTAGTTTCACCGGCTTTAATACCTAATTTGTCTTCGATGTAATGTAGCATATCATACCCACCACAAACCTGACAAGAGAAACAGGTACATACATCAAGTACATATTTACCCATTTCTTTTTTGTAATACTGAGTATAGAAAGTAGCCACACCATGAACATGTGATTCTGGGATGTCTAAAGTAGTAGCAACTAAATGCTGTACTTCAGCATTTACATGTCCAAATTTGTCTTGAGCATACCAAAGAACCGGCATGGTAGCTGATTGAACAGTAGGATATTTTGCTTTAATGGCGTCGATCTGTTTAAGATCTTCTTTATCGAATGTATAACTCATAATTTTATTTATCTGCATCACCCATAACCGGATCGAGACCACCAATGAGAACCACGGTATCTGCGACCATTTGTCCGTCTAGTACATGTTCAAGTACTTGTAAGTTTGTCAACGAAGGAGATTTGATTTTAACTCTCCATGGGTGACCAGTACCATCACTTTCAATATAATATCCGAGTTCACCTTTTGAAGCTTCTATTGAGTGGAAACAAGAAACTCCTTCTGGTGGACAAACACCTGTATCTGTCATCATAAAGTCGTGAATTAATCCTTCCATTGAGTAATACACTTCATCTTTGGATGGATATGCTTTTTTAGCATCATCAACACGAATCGGACCTTTAGGCAATTTGTCTAAACATTGATCAATAATTCGAACAGCTTGTGACAATTCCTCCATTCGAACATAATAACGAGCTAAATTATCGCCCTCTAAACGTGTAGGCACTTCAAATTCAACTTCGTTATACTTTAAATATGGGGCAAATTTACGAACGTCGTAAGCAATACCAGTTGCTCTTAATCCAGCGCCAGTTAAACCTAATGCAATTGCATTTTCAGTTGTAATCGGACCAATTCCGTTATTTCTATCAAAGAAAATGCGGTTTTTAGCTAGGAGTTTATTCCAGTCTTTAATCTCTTTTTTCAGATTTGCACTGAAATCGCGAATCATTTTAATAGTTGAGTCATTGATATCAAAAGCAACTCCACCGATACGGCTATGAGAAACTGTGAAACGGTGACCGGCTAATTGGTCAAAAATATCATAGATTTTTTCTCTTTCTCTGAATGTCCAAATAAACATGGAGATAGCACCGGAGTCCATAACCATAGCACCAAGCCAGAGAAGGTGAGAAGAGATACGTGCTAATTCACTACCAATCATACGAATGTACTGAGCACGTTCCGGAATTGTAATTTGTGCGAGTTTTTCTACTGCAAGGCACCATGCTACATTACTAGCATATGGAGATAAGTAATCCATACGATCTGTGTAAGGCATAAATTCCTGATAGGTTTTATTCTCAGCAATTTTTTCAACACCACGGTGGAGATAACCAACATCTAGACGGTTTTTAAGAATAGTTTCACCATCTAATTCTAACAGAACTCTCAATACACCGTGAGTAGCAGGGTGCTGAGGTCCCATATTCAGAATCATTCGGGTTCCGAGTGGGTCATCATCGCTAAATTCAATTGTAGTGTGTTTGTCTTCGAGCGATTTATATAAGCTTTCCTGATGCTCTTTAAAGAACAGTGGTTGGCCTTTTTCTACAATCTTTACATTCTTTACACTATGTTCCATTGCTTAAGCCTTTACATCAGGTGTAGTTCTAGGTAATTCAATTGAACCCGGAATACCTAAAAGAGGGAACTCTTTGCGCAATGGGTAATAATTGAAGTCTTCAGGCATAAATAATCTTCTTAAATCAGGATGTCCTTCGAATTGAATTCCTAACATATCAAATGCTTCACGCTCTAACCAGTTAGCCGCCGGCCAAATATCTATTGAAGTCGGTAACACGGGATTTTCTTCGGAACATCTTGTTTTTACAAAGAAGCGTTTTTGAGCTTTTAATGAAATGATATTGTATAACACTTCAAATCGATCTTCGCTCGTAAAACGGTCGGTTGCAGCAATATCACCCATATAAATGAATCGATGTTGCTCTTTCAAATAAACTAAAACATCGTGGATGTTTTCTAAACTTACACGAACAGTTACATCGCCTTGATAGCTGATTACTTCAACAATGGCATCGCCGAATTTTGTCTGTAAGTCTGATACTAATTCTTGGTAATACTCAGGTAAACTCATATTAAACATCCATTACAACACTGTGTTCAGTTCTGATTTTTTCCTGAATCTGCATTAATGCATTGATAACTGCATCAGGGCGTGGAGGGCAACCTGAAACGTAGGCGTCAACAGGAAGGAAGTTATCTACCCCTTGAATTACACCGTAACATCTGTGCATACCACCAGTTGAAGCACAAGCACCCATCGCAATACACCATTTTGGTTCAGGCATTTGATCCCAAATTCTGCGAACGGCATGTGCCATTTTGTAGGTACACCATCCGGCAACAATCATCAAATCACTTTGACGTGGTGAAAATCTGAATACCTCTGAACCAAATCGAGATACATCATATTTAGGTCCTGCGAAAGCCATCATTTCAATACCGCAACATGCTAATCCCATTGGCATTGGCCAAACCGCATTTGAGCGTCCCCAATTTACCAAGGTGTCAATTTTTGTTGTGAGATAACCGTCGCCTAATGCTGATTCTAATCCCATAAAAATTCTTACTTAGATTTAGTTAAAGACCAGTCCAATGTGCCTTTTTTCAAGGTATAAACCAAGCCGACAAAAAGCACTACTATAAAGAAAATCATTGCCCAGAATGTAGAGTCGGGCAGCTCGAGATATTGTACGGCCCAAGGATAGAGGAAAACAACTTCGAGGTCGAAAACAATGAATTCCATCGCAACCATGTAGAATGTTACAGAATAGCGTTCACGTGCTTCGCCGATTGGGTCCATTCCACTTTCATATGGGCTAAGTTTAGTGATATTAGGACGATGTGGACCTAAGATTACTGATGCACCCATGAGGATAAACCCTAAGGTGACAGCAATTCCAATCATGATTAAGATCGGTAAGTATTGCTCGAGCATAATTGTTTAAATAAAGCCGGTTAAAAATCGTGCCAAAATTAGCTTCATGACGCCGAAATGTCAATAAAAAACGCTTATAATCCAATCAAATCCGAATTGTTTAGGCTTATTTATACTCTATCAAAATAAGCGTTTTGGCTCGCTCTAAGTTTTTTAAAGTAGAATTACTTCGGGCAACTGTATCATTATTAATGAATTATAAGAAATCATAAAAAAATATTGTCGAAAATGATTCACTTTCTACTTTATTCGCTGATTGCTTAACTTAGCTTAAAGTTGCAACCGAGAAAGTTAAATTTGTCATCTTGGAAAAGATATTAATGGAAATTTTAGGACTTTCGACAAGTCCGAGTAGTGGCGGAGCTTATGCTTTGGTGCTAAATGAACATGAGGGAAGCAGAAGGTTGCCGATTATAATTGGCACATTTGAGGCGCAGGCAATTGCATTGGAATTGGAGCATATCAGGCCTCCAAGACCAATGACGCACGACTTGATTAGAAACATAGTGCAGCAATTCAATTCTTTTGTTAAAGAAGTAGTTGTAAACGAATTAAAAGAAGGTACTTTTTTCGCGAAAATCTTCATTCAAAATGAGTTTTCCGAAATTGAAGTTGATGCTCGACCTAGCGATGCCATAGCTGTTGCTATTCGATTTAGCGCACCTATTTATGTTGCATCAAAAGTATTAGATGAAGCCGGGATTCAATCTGAATCAATTCAAGAAGATGTGGCAGAAGCTGTTCAACCGGAAGCGTTTACAGCTGAAGTTGTTGAGGCAAAAACAACGAGCCAAGAAGATATTTTAACACAGCTGACAAAGAATTTAGAAGCGGCTATTCTTGCCGAAGATTATGAGAAAGCTGCTCGAATCAGAGATGAAATCAACAAAATAAAAGGCTGATTTTGCATACCGATCATTGTTTTATAGAAATGATGCCTTTTTCAGGTTTATTCAAAGAATATGCGAAAGAGAGCCCCTCACTTAGCCCATATTTTTCAAAATTCCCAAGTGATTTATTTAAAAAAGAAGCTATTCAAAGAAAAGAGTTCATAGATAGAACTCAATTGTATCAATTACTCCAATCGTTTAATGAAAAGCTGAGCTTAAGTGATGAGTCGAAATCAAATCTTAAAGCATTATCAGCTGAAAATACGTTTACCGTTGTAACCGGGCAGCAAATTGGCTTATTTGGCGGGCATTTATACACAGTTTTTAAAATCATTACCACCATTTTATATGCGAAGAAATTAAGCGAACATCATGGTGTTAAAGTAGTTCCGGTGTTTTGGATAGCAGATGAAGATCATGATTTTGATGAAGCGAATCATGTAGTTTTGCCAGTTGGTGATAAAACGGTAAAGATTGAAGTTGAGAGAGTTTCAACAGTAAACAAACAAGTTGGAAGAGAGTTTTTACCGGGCGATATTGAAGAAAAGATAGCTGCTTTTTTTGAAGCCTCTGGTCAAACGGAATTCTCTAACGAATTAAAGGGATGGATTAGCGCTGATTTTACTTCAAAAACGAGCCAAAAAGATGCGTTTCTTAAGTTGATTAATCGCATATTCGGGAAATATGGGTTGATATTCTTTGGCAGTGATCACAAAGGTGTAAAAGAGGTTTCGAAACCAATAATTAAGAAATCTATACATGATGCTGAACTGATTTATGATGCTCTCGAAAGTCAGTCCAAAAGCATTGAATCTGTATATCACAGACAAGCCAATACAGACATTTCGAATCTATTTTTGAATACAGAAAAGGGCAGAGTCAAGCTTCAATTCGACCAATCATCCAAAAACTGGTCAACAGCTGAAAAAGAATATTCGCAATCAGAGTTGTTGGATTTAGTTGATAAAAGTCCAGAAATATTCTCACCCAATGTGTTTTTGAGACCGGTCATTCAGGAATTTGTCTTACCCAATTTGGCCTATGTAGCAGGACCAGGAGAAGTAGCCTATTATGCACAAACGAAGACCTTTTTTGAATCTTTTTCTATCGAACAGCCTGTTATTGTTCCACGTTTAACTGCTACAATAATTGATAAGCCGTTTCACAGATATTGGAATGAATTACCTATTCGTTTTAGAGAATATTTTCAGCGTATAGAGGATTTGGAAACAGAATTGGTTCACCGTATGCAGCCCATCGATTTAGATGCAAAATTTCAGCAGTGGATTGATGAGGTTCAGAATGTATCAAATACGTACAAACAGTCTATTTCACATATTGACGGCTCCTTGGAGCAATCTGTTGAAAGAGCAGTTAATAGCTTTGGAAATGAGCTTCAAAAATTAAAGGGAAAAGTGTTTAAGTCTTTGAAGCAAAAAGATGAAGTAACCTTACAACGTATTAGAAAAATACATGCCTCTATTTATCCAAATAATCAATTGCAAGAACGCTTAATAGGATTTAGCTATTATTTGAATAAATATGGTACTTCGTGTTTCGACAGAATTTTAGAACGAGATGTAATTGACGATCATAAACAACACGTTTTATTGTTTTTTGAATAAGTAATACTTTTTTTGGGATGAATAAAGAAGAAGCCAGGGAATGGGCTAGGCAGTACAGGAAAAAGCTTTCTGAGGAAGAACATTGTAAGCTTTCTATGATGATTACCTACCGTTTATGTTATGTGTATTCATTTAAAGAGGCTTACAAGTATCATATTTTTATTGGCTCTGAATCAAAAAAAGAAATCATTACAAAGCCACTTATCGAGGTTCTGGTTAAGTCTGGGCGTGCAGTTTTTGCACCGAAAGTAACAGAAACGGCAGAACTGAGTGTTCACCCCATGTTTAGTATGAATGATTTAGTTTCCGGTTCGTTCGGAATTGAAGAACCCAATACATCCGCTTCAGTAGAACGAGATTTTGATGCGATAATAGTACCTATGCTTGCCGCTGATTTAAAAGGCGGTAGAGTGGGTTATGGTAAAGGTTTCTATGATAGATTTTTAGCTCAATCTTCCGGTATTAAGATTGGATTGGTGTATGATGATTGTTTATTTGATGAAATAGATGTGCATGGTAACGATATTCCAATGGATGTTATCATAACAGAATCACGCATAATCGATTTAACTCAACAGAAATAAATAAAGAGTTATTGGAACATTTTTAGGTTGACATACGTAGCTCGAGCGCATATTTTCGTTATTGATATCTGAAATTGGGAAACACCTATGGCCGAACAGTTTAAACAGCAATCCAGAATTAATTTAGACTCTACTGTTGCTTATACAGATGCTGATTTAAAGCAAGCATTTGAATCATTTGTACAAGAAGAGCCTAAGCAAGGTGGACAATCACTTATTAATTTTCCGACAATTGCAGGTTTCGGGATGTTTTTGGTTGCATTCGCCTATGTGATTGGTCAAATTATTCCGGGTGTAAATACAGCTTCTGATTTAACGAATTGGTTAGAAGCCTTGCCCATTATCGGCGGATTTTTAGTTACGTTTATCGGTTTGGGTTGGTTTAGTAGAAATCGTAAGAAAAAATCAAAAAAGAAAGAATTTAATGCAGACTTTCTAAATTCTAGCAGTTCTAAAACTGCTGATGCAAAATTTGCATTTAATTCATCTGCTTCATTTACAAGTGAAAAATCAAGAGCCGATGCTCAGACAAAATCAGATTTTGAATCTGCGTATTACGATGCATACGCGCTAAAAAAATCAAAAAAACTCTTTCGTTCAATTACAGATAAAAAAGTTTCCGGTGTATGTGGAGGCTTAGCAAAATATTTGGGAGTTAGCTCTACATTTTTACGTTTAGTATTCATAATTGCCACATTTATGGGCTATGGTTCGCCTGTTTTAGTTTATTTTATCTTAAGCTTTTTGCTTCCCAAGGAACCTAAGTTAATTATCGAATAAATCGGCTTTATGCTCATAACATTTGAAGGAATTGACGGATCCGGAAAATCAACCCAGATTCGATTACTAAAAGACTATTTAGAAAAGCAATTAAGTAAACAAGTATTTGTTTTCAGAGAGCCGGGTGGAAATCAGCTTTCTGAAAAAATCAGAAGTCTTTTGTTGGATGATTCCCAACATGTGCAGCCGGTTACGGAGTTACTGTTATTTTCTGCCGCTAGAGCACAATTAATGGCAGATCAGGTAAAACCTTTATTGGATGCCGATGAAATCGTTATTCTTGATCGATTTTATGATTCAACTACGGCTTACCAAGGATTCGGTAGAAATGCAATGCCTATTCAAGATATCAAAAAACTAAACTCGATTGCATCGCTTGGCTATGCTCCAGATATTACTTTTTATCTTCGATTAAACCTTGCAGAAGCAGAAAAAAGGCGAGAGGGGACTTCCAAAGACAGAATGGAGCAATCGGGGGATTCTTTTTATTACAGGGTAATTGAAGGCTTTGACAAACTTACAGAAGAAGAAGCTCGCTTCTGTGCAATTGATGCAACGATGGATATCGAACACATCCATCAGATGATTTCAGAAAAGGTAATGAAATCCTTAAAAGCTTAAATCATTTCATCTCATTTATGGGTTGAATCTGCCCTTCAATAATTGCGAATACAAACCATTTTGTTCCGCTTCCGGCACTTTTCTCAATTTGGAATGAACTCATTAAGCGGTTATTTCCATAAACCCGTACGGTTGCTTTGGATTTGGCTAAGGCTTTACTAGAAGTATTATTCTTGTTCGAATAGTCTTCAACAAAAAATACATAGCGGTCGTAGTGATTGGTTTTTCGAACAGTTATCGTTTCAGGGCCTTCGCCATTTGTGGCGTCTTTATCGAGACTTGCTGAGCCATCGGCACTCACGCGTTTATTTCGATACGAAATGTGATAATCGTCTATTTTAACAAAGTTAGCATCCAGATCTTTGGGTTTATCGTCCCATTCTAAAACTATTCGAAGAAATTCAATATCCATCAAAGGTGAAACCGTAAACCTATTGAAATAAACGGAATTAGCCATTACTTCAAACTTACCTTCACTTGGTATGTATTTAGGATGTTGAAAAAGAATATCGTGGTAACCGTCAGCTGGCAGCGGGAAAGTGATTTTTCCTTCAAAATTCGTTGTGAATTCACCAATACCAGTTATTGTTACTGATGCATTTGAAATCGGGTTTCCATTAAGAGCATCATAAAATCGAAGGGTAGCACTTCCGTCGAGTTCTGTAAAAGCGTCATCTCTGCGTTCATTTAAAGTACCTCTATTCTGCGCGTATACTGATTGAGTGAGTCCCAAAATCAAAATAAAAACAGCTATAAATCTCATTGATGCCCTAAGTTTGTTTAGTAAAGCATGTTACTAAGAATCGATTTTAAAGAAGTTACAGTTAAATGCGTGAAAATTTCGGAGTATCTAAAAAATATTTTGCCTGCTGTTTTTCTGCGTGAAAAGGATGTATCTGAAAAAGGCCGGTATTTAAATCAAGTTGAAACCAGTTATCGCTGTTTAACTTCATAGAGATTAAACCTTCTTTATCAAACGAATAGGAATGTATCTGATAATTCCTGTGATTAACCCCGAGTTCAAGTAAAGATTGAATTAAGTCATCTGTCAAATAAGTATATATGCAAAGCCTGTCCCCATCGTCACTTATTAAATATTTAGATAGGTTGGTTTTATCGGTGAATTCGTGAATCGTGAGCGCTGCAATTGGTATTCTTATGTGAGTATCTATATAAATGAATTCATTTTCAATATATAGTTCTCTGAGATTTGAGGATGATTTTTTTGTGAATAAGGAAATAATCAACCCAATTGACATCACCAACAAAAGAAGAAGTTCAAACGAATGGTCTTGTATTACATCTTTATCCAACAGTGATAACACAAAAAAAACCGCTGCAAAAAATACAAAAATGAAAAAGGCATAAAGCCCGTTAAACACTTTGTTTTTACCGTAGCTGTTATTTTTAAATCGAATAATCAACAGGCTAACGTTTATGAAAGTACATCAGAAAAAGATTCATCTACAAGCTGTGCAGATTCATTTGTAGTTTCTTCTGAATCGGTTGGTTCGTTCTCTTCTTTGATTTTTTCTTCTAATTCTTTGATTTTAGTCTTTGCTAATTCAATTTTGTCTTTTTCTTTTTCGGCATCTGAATCGCTAATGCTTTTGGCTTTAATCTTTTCGTTTAGCTTTTTTTCAGATGATTTAACCTGTTCCTTTGCCGAATCAATTACTTTTTTGGTTTCAATAATTTGTTCGTTTCGGCGCTGGATTATATGGTTAATCTTTTCTTTGGCTTGTTCAGATTGAACTTTCTCTTTGATTTTTGATAAAGCTTCAACCGAAGTGGACTCTATTTTTTGTTTTTTTTCCTTTTTGCCGGATACACTTTTTTCCGTTTCAGAAGCTTGTTTTTTTGCAGTTTTGAGTTTCTCTTTAATTACTTTTTTGGTTGAGTCTTTATGTTGTGAAGTGTCGTTTGCAACTTCTTCCAAAATTTCAGTTTTGGTTGATAAACCGCCAATCTGGGCAAAACCTGGCATAAATAAGCAAAGCAATAGGGCTGATAAAATGAAGTACTTGAGTTTCATATTAGTGCTCCAAATCTTTAATGAGGTTTCTAAGCGAGTCTGTTTCGGCTTTTATTCGTTGTATTTCTGCTTCCATAAGTTTGCCAATTGAATCAGCTTCAACTAACTCCTTATTTGTATTCAGCGTTGTTTTATCAGACTCGTCTGAACCACAACTTATCCATAGTCCTACTGATAGAGTAAGAACAATTAACTTTAGCTTCATATAGACAATAATAACACTGATATAATGGGTGCGACTCTATTAATCTAAAGAAGTATTACTCGCATTCCAAATCAAATCGGCTGGTTTTTTAACTCAAGCGGTTTCGATGCTATTTTTCGGAACAGCTCCAAATCATCATTTAATTCGAGTGTTTCTTTTGCTCGAGTTATGGCAACATATAAAATGTTAATCTCTTCCGAGGGGATTTTTGTGGCATTTCGAAGTTCTTCATCTTTCGTTAATTCCACAAAATCATCGTTTAAGATTACTTGTTTGAACTCAAGGCCTTTTGCTTTATGTACGGTTGTAAACAGGCAATCAGCGTCATGTATTTTGGGTTCAGCATTAATTCGAATTTTATTGATAAGCATGGGAAGCTCAAATCGGTAATTCTGAACCACTTCGATTTTTGAGGAAAACTCTTTGTCATCCGTTTGTTTTGAATATTCCTCCAATTCAGAAAAATGTCGAAATCGTTTTATAAATGCATCTTTTACAACCGACTTAGAACCATGCCAAAGATGCCATATATCTAAGAGTTGGTCTGTTTTTAAGCTCTCAATACCGCCAAAATAATGGATACGCTTTTCTTGATGCCATTGTATAGCTTGATCGAACAGACCTGCATTGGTTCTTGCTAAAAATGCAAACTTACCTTTTGTGTTTTTTAAACGAGTGGGTCCGCCTAAACCACGAAGAATTCGGTCTTCATTTTTATAATGAGCCAATAGGGTTGAAGCCAATTCAGCAATTGAGTCACTAAAACGAAAAGACCCCGTTAAGTCGGCTTCAAGATTCGTTTCTATGGTATCCATCGCATTTACAGCACCACGAAAACTATACAATTGCTGGTGTGGGTCGCCTACAAGAATTACCGGAACTTTTTGATTTTCAAGTATGCCCAGAGTAACCGGATTCGAATCCTGAGCCTCGTCTAATAAAATGAAATCAAAAGGAAGTTGATGTTTTTCAATTTGGAACAGTTTGAGATAACCGTCATGCTCCATCGGTATACGTGCGTCATTTTCATCTTGCATCATTTTCCAGCAACATGTTGCAGCATCAACATAATCTAACTTTGGTTTCTTGATAAAGGGAATATGTTTTGTTTTTATCTGTTCATCTTTTGACTGTAAAAAATTGATTAGTGTTTCTTGTACATAGCGAGCTTCAACCAGACTGTGCAAATTCAACACATCTTGTATTTGGTAGGCCTTTAATTGACCTAATTTATCCTGATATCGTTTTCCCAGAAACTGCCAGGCTAAACTGTGTATGGTTTTACAGGTAACGTTATTCGGGAATTTTTTTAATGCCTGAACTTGCATGTTTTTGTTAAATGCCAGATATAAAAAATGGAGACTTGGTCTGATTCTGGCGTAAGCAGCGAGAGTCGTGGTTTTACCGGTACCGGCAAATGCCGTTATCTTAAAAATTTCGCCCGACTTAACATGTTGTTGTACAATGGCTAATTGCTCGCTTGTAAGTTTCTGCAAGAACTGATTGGATTAATGGTACATAGGTTGCTATCGAATAAAAATATAGCAAACTTGATTTGCTAATCGGCAAAATTAAACAGTACGAAAGTAGATTTTTTCAACTCCACGTGTACAGATAATTTTTTTAAAGAGTGATTTGTATTAGATTAAGTCATCACGACGGTTTGTATTTTATTCAACATTATGCTATTTGAAGAGATTTATTGGTTAGGTACCGAACACCCTGCTGACTTTGAACTGAGATCTGAACTTGTTTCAGTAGGTTTAAAAGTTCATACCATTTCATTTGACACGCTTCTTCCTCACAAAGATCGGATTAAGCGCCTAGTTGTTGATTATTCACTACTTACTGAAAAAACTAAACTTGACGAATTAGTCAAATTCCAAAAAAAGTACCAGTATCGAATGGTTGTTTTATTGCCAAGCGGTACTATCAATTACGAAATATTAAATCATTTAAGAATTGACAGTTATTTATTTGAGTCAACAAACAAATTAGAAAACTTAGCTCAAATTAAGTTGTGGTTGAAAAACTTAGCTAAAGAATCCGATGCTTTCGACGAGTTCAATCGAAGTATTTATGAAAACTTTCCTTTTGCTATTTATGAAGCAGATGACGCAGGAAACTATCTGTATGCAAACAAAGCTGGTTGTGAATTACTCGGTTATACCAAAAAAGAATTATTAAGACTGTCTATTAAGGATGTTTCATCAGAAAAAAAGCTGAACCTTGAATTGTACGAGAGTTTCAAGAAAGTAGGCAAGATGTCTGATTATGTGTACTTAAAAACGAAACAGGGTAAAATTGTATTAATACAA
>SBGQ01000147.1 GCA_006226965.1 bacterium
TAAATAATACTCTTTTTGTTCTAAATGAACCCTATGCCCGCAATTGGGTACAATTTCATGTCGAAATATTGGATTATAAGCCGAAATTTCCAAGGCCTTAGAAGCAAACTTTTTGTCTTGTTCACCGGCTAAAAAAAGGACAGGCTTGCGCATTGTCGAAAAATACTCCTGTGATAAATAAGGCATCATTCCGGTTCCGAAGTGATGTAAACTCCACGCCAAAAATTGCGGATTCTGTTCGGATTGTATCTCGTTTAATCGCTTTTTTTCATCAATTGATAGTGTTTGAACGGGCTGTAATGTCGGATGCACATTCCATTGTTTTTGAAACGTATCAACATCAGATAAAATGAATTCAGCTAATTTTGAATCAGATTGAATACGTTCTAATCGCTCCGTCTCATTAGCGATTCCATTAGTTCCGCTTTCGATAATAAAAGCGTCAACTAAATCTTGTAACTCATGCATAGCTTGTAAAAGCAGACGTGCTCCCATGGAGTAGCCAACTACCATAAGGGGAGAACTATTCAATTTAATGATGTTTTTTTTTAGCCACTTAACTTGTGATTCTACCGATAATTCTTGTTCAGAAGAAACTCCATGACTCCCAAATCCCGGTAAATCCGGCGTAAAAACAGTGAAACCGGATTGCTCTAATTCAGTTGCAAGCGGTTCCCAGATTCGCGAATCCTGATAAAAGCCGTGTAAGAATACAATATTCATCAGCTTAATAATTGGCGGCGCTGTTCAGCAGATTTTTTTGAATCTGTTAGGCATTCAATCACACGCAAACCGGAGAAAGGAACTTGTAAGCTTGTAAGAAATTCATGGGAATTAGTCACACGAACATGGGAAATCCCAAACGCTGAACAAATGTGTTCCGCCTGATACGGTACAGCAGTTTGATAATATGTTTCCAAAACTTCAGGCGCTGACATAGAAATCGGAAGCATTTCAAAAATGCGCCCGCCTCCATTATTAATCAGCACAATGGTATGATTCGAATTATACTGTTGATGATACGCCAGACTGCTCATATCGTGTAAAAAAGCCACATCACCGATTAAGGTGCAAAAGTCTTGAAACGAAATCGAATTCCCCATTGAGGTTGCTAAAACACCGTCAATCCCGTTCGCACCACGATTACAAAACACGGTTTTACCTGAAAGTTCACCAAACGATTCAATGTCTCGAACAGGGTAGGAGTTGGACAGATGAATGCCATCAAAAGTATTCCACGTTAAAACGGTTTGAATGACTTTCCCGTCAGTAAATGATTCATCAGAAAGTATTGTATCTCTTTTCTGAATGGCTTCCTGTTTAACGTTTTTCCAAAGTTCAAGCCAACTTTCATCATACAGAGTCTCTATTGCTGATAATTTTTGAACGTCTATTTTTCCAAATGAATGAACATCTGTTGTGAATGTAGCATCATGCCAGACATCAAGAAAATCGAAATGGAGATGTGGTACTTCAGCATGTTCACTCAAATACAATTCTAAGCTTTTAGAAACAGGTTGGCGACCAAAACGAACAATTAAATCAGGCACTAAAAAGGTTCTGAGTTCTTTGTTTCTAAGCATCCCTTCGAATAAACCGGCATTTACAGGCAATTGGGAAAGGCTTTCAGTTATACAAGGAATTTGATGTTTTTCAGCCCACTCAAAAACGTCTTTAAAGTGCTGTTTTGGAAGAATGCTCGGACCAAAAATAAAAACGGGTTTGGTTGCAACACTTAACTCTTGAATCAAATCGTTTAAATCGGCTTCGCCCGTTAGGATTTCAAACTCTTCTGAATAGGTGTTTAACTCTTTAGCTTGATAATTTGTTGGCTCTAAAGGTTTTCTGAACGGAGCATTAACGTGCACTACTTTTGCTTTAGATACTTCAAATAAAACTTGTTTGGCAAGCACAGAAAGGCGCTTAAAATCTTCCTGATTTGGCTCGCCTAATTCTACATATTTTGCATGTTCACCATAAAGTTTTACTTGGTCTATGGTTTGCTGAGCACCGATATCACGTAATTTTGGGGGGCGATCGGCGGTAATCACAATCAATGGAACTCGTGATAAATTGGCTTCGGCAATGGCAGGAAAATAGTTGGCAGCCGCAGTGCCGGAAGTGCAAATCAGTAAAACGGGTTTTGAAGTCGCTTTGGCAATCCCCAAAGCCTGAAATGCTGCTGAACGTTCATCAACAATAACACGTTTTTCTAATGTTTTTATTTGATGCGCAGCTAAAACCAGCGGTGTAGAACGAGAGCCCGGAGATATGATAGCGTGTTGTACACCACCTTTTACCAACTCGTTTAAAAACTCTGTCGACCAATCTACCGAAAATTGCCCGTAATCTACTTCTGACATACTTTTATTTTTTGATTTCGGGGTGAAAATACAAAATCAATCGAGTAGATTTTTACAGAGATGGAATTATGCGAACTCAAGTGCGGTGAGCATCGGAATAAACTTCACTTTGGTTTCATCCCATTCTTTCAGCGCTTCTGAATCGGGCACAATGCCACATCCTGCATAAAAGCGAGCTTGATTTTCCCAAATGATTCCACTTCGAATTCCAACTGCAAATTCACCGGAACCGCTTAAATTGAACCAACCAACCGGACCCGCATACCAGCCGCGATCAAACCCTTCAATTTTTTGAACGTGTTTTTTTGCAACATCTTTGGGATAACCGCCTACTGCCGGAGTAGGATGGAGTTCAAAAAACAAATCCAATAATTCAGTTTTATGATTAATCCAAGCTGTTATTGGAGTGTGTAAATGCTGAACATTGGCAACTTTACGAATGCCGGGTTGTTCAGCAACCTGAATTTCATTGCTGAAAGGTTTTAACCTCGAAATAATCTCAGAAACAACAATTTGATGTTCTGTTAAATCTTTAGCTGAATTGAATAAACTTTGCTCTAAAAAAGCATCTTCTTTAGCTGATTTTCCGCGAGGGATACTTCCGGCCAAAGCCTCTGTTAAAATGTAGTTTTTATGAAATGAAACTAAACGCTCCGGCGAAGACCCCAAGAACGTTGGACCTTCCGGCAAATGAATCATGAAACTGTAACAGGAAGGATAGAGGCCTCTTAACTTATTGATAAAACGTGTCGGCTCAATTTTTCGATTGGCGGTTACATTTAATTCACGAGCTAATACAAGTTTTTGAGCCTCGCCTGAATCGAAAACAACTTTAGCTTGCTTAATTCCTTGCTCCCATTGTTGAAATGGTGTTTCTGATGAAACATAATAGTGTAAACGATCCGGTTCAGGAGAAGCATCTTTTAGCGAATTAATCGCTTTTTCTAATGTTGAAATGCGCTCTTCAAGAATAGGAATAATATCGATGATAGGCTCACCGACTTTAACCATATAGGCCAGATTCAATAAAGCAAACTGACCGTTTTTTATGTAAGTCCACTCAGGAATACTTAAGCGCAATTTTTTAAACGGCTTCCATATTTCGGATAATTCGTTCTGGCCAAATGCCATTCCACCCATAAAAAAAGGAGCAGACAACGAATGGTCGTTAAATCCGAATTGTTTATAAGAAGTGCGCCAATGTGTTACTAATTTGAAAATTTCATCTTTAGAAACGGTGTCATCTTCAATACTGTAGGTAATTCCGCTTGCAGATAAAGCCATTTCTAAATCAGGGCGTTCCCAGTAAAAAGAAAAACGATTCTCTGTACCGGATTCTAAAATGGCGAGCGGGTCGTGTACTGAAAATGGGATGGAGACATGAACCAACGTATTTTCCGTAATTGCATGTGTATCAAGAAACTCTCTAAGTTCTTGTAATGCAGATTCTTGGATTAATAACTGTTCATTTCTTGTCATGTCTGAAATTACTAACTATTCAAGTCAATTTTCAAAAAAAAATGAAAGTTGAATAATTTTTCTTAAACATTTTTATGTATTCATGTCAAGTGTAAAAGAATGTAAAAAAGCGCTTTTCTGTGGAACAGGCTATAAAATCAATTTGTATCATCGGTCAACCAATTAACATCAACTGTTTTTCATGATCGAATTAAAGCCGCTCAGCATTGCGAATGTGAATATTCACTATCAATGGAACAACGACGAAGAACTTAATTACTACGATTCAGATTTTCCTCATAATAATGAGCCTTTTGAATCATTTTTGTCGAGGATGAAGCGGATTGTAGAAACAAAAAATACCTCGAATGTATTGTTTGAAGTCTATGAAAAACAATCGAATAGAATGATTGGGATAGTTGATATTCATGAAATTGATGTACACAACAAGAAGTGTTCAATTGAGTGTACAATCGGCAATAAATCCTATCGTAATCAAGGGTATGGAAAGGCTGCTTTTGTTGCCGGATTAACATACTGTTTTGAAACTTTAGGAATGCATAAAGTGAGTACTTCTGCATTTGATTTCAATGAAAATTGGATTGCATTGGCAACCAAACTTGGATTCAAAAAAGAAGGATTATTAAGAGAACATGCCGTTAAAAGAGGCAAGTATTCCGATAAAATAATTTTTGGAATGCTCGGAAACGAATTTGATGTGTTAAAGAAAGCATTAGTGTCCGAAAAGGAAGCTGTTTTAAATTAGTTTTTTTATGGGTTAAAAAAACATGGTTGATGAAAGAGAGCCGATCGCAAGTCGGCTCTTTTTGTTTGTATAAACCAAGCATTTAAAGAATACTTATCAATCAAGAAAAATAGGCTTCCGAAAATGTTTTGATTCAATCTATTATGAATGGTATTCTGTACCTATAGAATTCCAATTGGAATAACATCAAGCTAAGACTTAGATGAATATTTTAGTTCTTAGAGTTTACAATTCATAAAAAAAGCCGGAGATTTCTCCCCGGCCCATCTTCATAGTAACCAACCTAACGAAATTGTTAAATTTTATATCCTTGCAGGATTCTTAAGTAGTTAGCACGTTCATAAGCAGCAGGTTCTGCTACATTTTGGTGACTCATACTACCTTTCATCTGTTCAATGGATTCATATTCATAATCAGTCATCCATTGCTCAATACCATCTAAAATATTTTGCAAACGATGCGGACCATGTTTTAAAAGAGTGGAAGCCATCATCGTAACATCTGCGCCGCAAAGTATCATTTTAATGGCATCATCTGCTGTGTGGACACCGGTTGTTGCAGCAAGACTGGCTTTCACTTGTCCGTACAAAATTGCTAACCAACGCATTGGAAGACGTTTTTCGAACTCGGAACTGAATTGCAAACTCGGCTCAACAGTTAAATCAGATAAGTTAATATCCGGCTGATAAAAACGATTGAATAAAACTAAGGCATCGGCTCCGGCCGCAGCCATTCGAACCGCCATATTCGCAAAAGCGCTGAAATACGGCCCAACTTTAACGGCTATTGGGAGAGTAGTAGCATGTTTTACGGCACGAATATCATCCAGATAATTTTCTTCAACTTGCTTGGAATCCATGGCAGGATCAGTGGCTAAATAGTAAACGTTTAACTCTAAGCCATCAGCTCCGGCTTGTTGAATCAATTTTGCGAAATTCATCCAACCACCAGAAGAAACTCCGTTTAATGAAGCAATAACCGGTATATCAAGAGAGTTTTTAAGTTTGTAAATCTGCTCGAGATATTCTTCTGCATGAATGTTTGAAAATTCTTCAGGCTCCGGAAAATAATTCAATGCTTCCGCATAGGCTTCACTATACGTTGTTAAGGTATGATCTAAGGCTTTTGCTTCGCGTGTAATTTGTTCTTCAAACAAAGAATACATTACAATGGCTGAAGCACCGTTATCTTCCAGTTTTTTTGCCGTTTCAAGTTTTGTTGAAAGAGGAGAAGCCGAAGGTACCAATGGGTTTTTCAGCTTAAGCCCCATATATGTTGTGGATAAGTCCATACTAATCTCCTTAGGCTTCGGTTGTTTGTGGTTCGTATAACTGAACCATGTTTTCGTAAATCTTCCAATGATCTTTCACTTGCTTTTGAGCTGCTTTCATGAGTTCTTTTGCATGTTGAGGATCAAATTTGTGAAGCATCATATAACGTGTTTCACGCAATGCATATTCATCAAACGGAATAGAAGGTCCTTTAGAGTCTAATTGGAACGGGTTTTTTCCTTCTAATGTCAACGCAGGATTAAATCTGAACAATGGCCAGTAGCCGGAATCCACGGCTAATTTTTGTTGATTGAGTCCGTTTTTCATTTCAATACCGTGTGCAATACAATGGCTGTAAGCAATTATCAAAGAAGGCCCGTCATAAGCTTCAGCTTCCATTATAGCTTTTAAGGTTTGAGTGTCTTTTGCGCCCATCGCAATTCTTGCTACATAAACATTTCCGTACTGAACAGCTTGTAAAGCTAGGTCTTTTTTCGCATTGGGTTTACCGCCGGCAGCAAATTTAGCAACAGCACCTAAAGGAGTTGCTTTCGACATTTGTCCACCTGTGTTTGAATATACTTCGGTATCTAGAACCAAAATATTGACATTTCTGCCTGATGCCATTACGTGATCGAGCCCACCGTAACCAATATCATAAGCCCAACCATCACCACCGAGAATCCAAACAGATTTTTTCACGAGGAAATCGGCAAGAGCAACCAAACGTTTTGCATCTGCATTTGAATTGCCGTCTAGTTTTTTGCGTAATTCTATAATGCGTTCTCGTTGTTCGTTTATTCCTGTTTCTTCTGTTTGATCAGCACTAAGGATTGCATTTGCTAAGGTGTCGCCAAGATCTGAAGCTAATTTTTTAACCAGATTTTCAGCTTGAAGTTTTTTCATATCAACGGCAACTCGGTAACCTAAACCAAATTCAGCGTTGTCTTCGAATAAAGAGTTTGACCATGCCGGACCGCGACCATCTTTGTTCTTTGTCCAAGGCGTAGTTGGTAAGTTCCCTCCGTAAATAGAAGAACAACCTGTTGCATTCGCAACAAGCATTCTATCGCCGTACAATTGGGTAACTAATTTGATGTAAGGTGTTTCACCGCAACCTGAACAAGCGCCGGAGAATTCAAATAAAGGTTGTAATACTTGTGAACCTTTTATAGTTGATTTTTGAACCAAATCGCGATTGAATTCAGGAATAGATTGGAAGAATTCCCAATTTGCTTTTTCTGTTTCCAAATGCTCATCAATCGGCTTCATATTAATCGCTTTTTGAGAGACATTGGTTTTGTTTTTAGCAGGGCAAACTTCAACACATAATTCACAACCGGTACAATCTTCTGGTGAAACCTGAACGGTCATCATGGTTCCTTCTGGGAAGTCTTTACCACGAGCTTTCATAGCGTTGAAAGATTCAGGTGCGCCTTCGAGAACAGTTCCATCAAATGCTTTTAAGCGGATAACGGCATGAGGACATACAAATGCACATTTTCCGCACTGAATACACACATCAGGGTCTAAAATCGGAATACTGGTTGCGATACAACGTTTTTCGATTTCTGAGGTGCCGGATGGGAACGTTCCGTCTGCATTAAATGCACTTACAGGTAAAGAATCGCCGTTTCCAGATAGAATTGGGGAAGTTACTTTGCGAATGAATGCTTCGATTTCAGGGTCGAGAGCTATGCTCGATTGTTTGCCTACCGTAGCTGCCTCACGCATTTTAACATCACTGTCAGATGAGCCCGGATAGTTCACCAAATGTAAACCGGAAACAGAAGCATCAACCGCATCAAAGTTTTGTTGTACAACAACATCGCCACGTTTTCCATAGGTTTTTTTGATGGCTTTTTTGATGGATTCAATAGCTTGTTCTTGCGGTAAAATTCCTGAAATGGCAAAGAAACATGTTTGCATAACCGTGTTAATACGGCGACCCATTCCGGCATTATCTGAAACGGTTTCAGCATCAATTACATAGAATTTGAGCTTTTTAGCAATGATTTCATCCTGTACAAATTTTGGAATCTTGCTCCATACTTCATCAGCAGAAAAAGGAGAATTCAATAAGAAAACAGCGCCTTCCTCAGCGTATTTGAGCATATCAATCCGTTGCATAAAATTAAATTGATGACACGCAACGAAATTCGCTTTTTGGATGAGGTATGTCGATTGAATAGGTTTTGGGCCAAATCGTAAGTGAGATACTGTGGTAGAACCGGATTTTTTTGAATCGTAAACGAAATAACCTTGGCTGTAAAACTTAGTACTGTCGCCAATAATTTTGATGGAGTTTTTATTCGCACTTACGGTACCATCAGAACCTAAGCCGAAGAATAAGCCACGGAATACTTCTTTTGCTTCGTTGTATTCTGATTCGTCATAGCTTAAGCTTGAACCGCTAACGTCATCATTAATACCAACTGTAAAATGATTTTTGCGTGAATCAGATTTTAAATTGTCGAAAACGGATTTAACCATAGCAGGAGTGAACTCTTTGCTGGATAAACCATAGCGTCCGCCAATTACAATCGGATTAAAACTTGTAGGTAGCCATTCTTGATTTCTGGATTCAAAAATTGCAGCCAATACATCTTGATAAAGAGGTTCGCCGGTAGCACCGGGCTCTTTGGTTCTGTCTAAAACAGCAATACGTTTTACGCTTAAAGGTAGAACTTTAGCAAAAGATTCTATAGAGAATGGGCGGAACAAACGAACGGATAAAACACCGATATTATAACCGTTTTCCTTTAACCAATCTGCAGCTTCACGAGCGGTTTCAACTCCGGAACCCATCAAAATAATAACATCTTCAGCTGTATCGCTGCCGAAATAATCGAATAAGTTGTATTGGCGTCCGGTTAACTCAGCAAACTTGTCCATGTATTTTTGAACAATCGCCGGAGTGTTTTCATAATAAGGAGTACCCGCTTCTCTTGCCTGGAAGAACACATCAGGGTTTTGAGCGGTACCGCGGATGAATGGTTTATCTGAAGTAAGGGAACGGGAACGATGTTCGTTAATCAAATCTTCGTTAATCAGCGCTTTTAAAACATCGTCAGAAATGTCTTCTATTTTTTGAATTTCATGCGAAGTTCTGAATCCATCAAAGAAATGAATAAAAGGTAAACGTGCTTCTAAGGTTGCAGCATGTGAAATAGCTGCTAAGTCCATAGCTTCCTGAACGGAATTTGAACAGAGCATTGCCATACCAGTTGAGCGTGCTGCCATAACATCGCTATGATCTCCGAAAATGGAAAGGGCATGGGTAGCAATAGTTCTTGCCGCTACATGCAATACAGTCGGTGTTAGCTCACCTGCAATTTTAAACAGGTTTGGCAACATTAATAACAAACCTTGAGATGCGGTAAACGTAGTTGTTAAAGCACCATTTTGAAGTGAACCGTGAACGGTACCGGCAGCGCCGCCTTCACTTTGCATTTCAATTACATGCGGTACTTCGCCCCAAATATTTTTTTGTCGTGCATTTGAATACGTATCAGCCCATTCACCCATGGGAGAGGCTGGAGTAATTGGATAGATGGCAATGACTTCATTTAATTTATGAGCAACTTTTGCAACAGCTTCATTGGCATCTACTGTTAAATATCTCTTCATTAAGAACTCCTATTAGGACAAGTTTGTCTGAATATAAAGACATTTAAACATAAGACAAAATACTCTTTTAATTGATTTATTCCGTTTGCAACTGATTACTGATTTTGGTCAAAAACTTTACATCTTTTCACGCACAAGGCATTTAGATAACGCACTTTTTTTTGTTAATTGCGGGCTTTAACTGAATCTAACGAACAAAGGAGTAGTATGTCGAAACTAGGTGTCGGGGTTGCAGCTGTATTATTGAGTGTTAGCTCTGTTCAAGCTCAGGAAATCCCCGCTTATGCCTTTAAAAATGTCACTATCCATACGCACGACGGGAAAACCGTAGAAAAAGCCAGCATTGTATGGCGAAATGGAAGTATTGAAGCTGTTGGTACAAATGTTACTGTACCATTTGATGCTAAAACCGTTGACGGGGGTGATAGTTTACATATCTATCCTGGTTTCATTGACGGTTACAGCGAAATTGCATCACCTGACATGAAAAGAGATAATAGTAGAGTTGAACGTCCGGGTGAACCCCCATACGATAAAGCCGGAATTGAACCGCAAAGAAGTCCATTCGCTGAAGTAGATTTCAAAAAGAAAGATGTATCCGATGCTAAAAAAGCAGGTTTTACCATGGCGGCTATTGGCTTAAAAGGCATGATGCTTCCCGGTAAAATGGACGTGTATTATTTGGCTGGCGATGATGCTCAAGCTAATTTATTAGAATCAGATATTGCACAAAAAGGAGCATTTAAAAACTCCAGAAGCGTTTATCCATCTACATTAATGGGTACAATCGTAAAGTTTCGTCAGCTTTGGGCAGATGCTTCGGCTTTGCAGGTGAAACAAAAGAATTATCAGGCAGAACCATCGAAATTTTCAGATCCGGGAAGAGATGAAGTGTTAGAAGCTCTGTATCCGGTAATCAATAAAGAACAGCCTTTATTTTTTGAAGTTGATGAGAAAGAAGATGTTGAAAGAGTAATTAAACTTAAAAATGAACTTGGTTTTAATTTGGTGATTGTTTCAGCTAAACAAGCTTTTCGTTATGCGGATTTACTCAAAAAAGAAAAAGTTCCTGTATTGGTAAGTTTAGATTTACCGAAAGAACCGGAATGGAAAGCAGAAAAAGAAAAGGCTAAAAAAGATACTACGAAAGTTGAAAAACCGGTTCCTGCTGATGTTCAGGCGTTCAGAGATAAACAATGGGCTGCTTATGCCGATTATGTTAAGAATCTTAAGTCCTTGTATGATGCCGGTTTAAATCCAGGTTTTACATCATATGGTTTAAAGTGGAAAGATTTTGCTAAAACTATTGAAACTCTTAAGGAAATGGGCTTATCTGAAAGTGACTTGCTTAAATCATTAACAGTAAACACTGCAGCAGTTTTAGGGCTAAATGATAAAGTCGGAAAACTTGAAAAAGGTTTTTCAGCAAGTTTTACAGTGACCTCAAAACCCATGTTCGAGAAAAAGTCGAAGCAGGTTTATCAGGTTGTAAAAGGCGAATTAAACGATGTTAACTAAGGAGAAAATCATGTTTAAAAAAATTGTTTTAGGATTATTTGTTTCCTGCATGATGCTCTCTGTGGCACATGCTCAACAAAAGGGTTCTGTATTAATTAAGAATGCTACAGTTATTACAGCAGCCGGTGAAGACTTACAAAACACCGATGTTTTGATAAAAGACGGAATCATTTCTGAAATCGGAAAAGACTTAAAAGCGCCCAAAGGTGTTGAAACCATCGATGCAACGGGTAAATATGTAATGCCGGGAATTATTGATGCACACTCGCATTTAGCAGTAACTCGTGGCATTAACGAATGGACAAATCCTGTTTCTGCTGAAGTATCCATGGAAGATGTAATTAACCCGAATGATGAGGGCATGTATGCCGCATTAGCCGGTGGTGTTACAACTATTCACGTGATGCATGGTTCAGCGAATGTTATTGGCGGACAAGGCGAAACCATTAAACTTCGTTATGGCATGAATCAAGATGATTTGAAGTTTCAAGGTGCACCAAGAACCATCAAATTTGCTTTAGGAGAAAACCCTACACGTGTTCACGGACAAGGTTTTGGTGTTCAACCCAGAACAAGAATGGGTGTTGAACAAATTGTTCGAACTACGTTCGATGCTGCTAAAGATTATAAAGTAAAACGTGAAGCTTATTTAGACGAATATGCAAAATGGGCAAAACGTAAAAAAGGTTTAGAACCGGACCCTGTTGCTAGAAATTATCGCTATGATGTGATAAATGATATTTTAGCAGGAAAGGTACTTGTACATTGCCACAGCTATCGCGCAGACGAAATCTTAATGTTAATGCGCGTTTTTAACGATTACGGCGTTAAAAACTACACATTCCAACACGTTTTAGAAGGCTTTAAAGTAGCTCCGGAAATGGCAAAAAACGGTGCACACGGATCAACCTTCTCTGATTGGTGGGCATATAAATTTGAAGTGTATTATGCTTCTGCTTATAACGCAGCAATCATGAACAAATACGGTGTTGTAACGTCCATAAATTCTGACAGTGAAGAGTTAATTCGTCACTTAAACCATGAAGCTGCAAAAGTAGTTAAATACGGCGGTACATCGATTGGAGATGCTATCAAAATGATTACTATTAATCCTGCAAAACAATTGGGAATTGATAAACAAGTTGGGTCCATCGAAAAAGGAAAACAAGCTGATTTAGCTATTTGGAGTGCACATCCATTTAGTATTTATGCGATTTGTGAGCAAACTTTTGTTGATGGTGTCAGCTATTTCAACCGTGCTACCGATCCTGATGACATGAGATTAGTGATTAACCCTGAGGAAGATTACAAACTCCACGAAACAGCAGGAAGAGAAGTAGATGCTTGTATGAGCGGAGTCTTCGAATTCTTGGGAACAGCAACGGATAGTCATAGCCACAACTAGGAGAATCACCATGAAAAAATTAAATCTGTTTTTAGTTTTATGTTTTTGGGCTGTGACAAGTTTGCAAGCTCAAATCACTGAAAAGCCTGAATACGGCAAATTTGCGATTACAAATGCGAAAATTTATACCGTAACGAATGGTATTATCGAGCAAGGTTTCATTCTAATTGATAATGGAGTGATTACTGAAGTGACTGCCGGAGTAGCAAAATTACCCGCCGGTTATAAAGTGATAAACGCTCAAGGCAAAAGTGTATATCCCGGTTTTATTGATTCCGGTACACTATTAGGTTTACGAGAAATCGAGGCTGTTCCGGTTACAAATGACCAAGCCGAAATTGGCGAGTTTACACCAAATATGAGAGCATTTACCGCCATTAATCCGGCAAGTGTGAATATTCCGGTTACTCGTGTGAATGGTGTAACAACGGTAATTGCCCATCCTGTTAACGGAACTATTGCCGGTAAATCTACGCTGATTAACTTATTCGGATATTCTCCTGATAGTATGGCTGTTGTAGCTGATGCTGCTCTGCAAATGGAATGGCCGTCTAGTGGAAAGCGTGGTTTTTGGGATCAACGAGATGAAAAGAAAATCAAAGAAGATTTCGAAAAAACACTTAAAAACATTAACGATTATTGGGAAAAAGCTCGTTTTTACAACGATATGATGTCAGCGTATGAAGCCAATCCAAAAGGAAAATCAAAACCTGACAAAAATGTTGAATGGGATGCCATGAGACCTGTTTTTAACGGCTCATTACCAGTTGTTATTGATGTGAATCGTGAAAATGATATTCTCGAAGCCTTAAAATGGATAAAAGAACATAAAGGAATCAAATTTGTTCTAAGTTCTGCTTCTGAAGGTTGGAGAGTTGCAGATAAAATAGCAGAAGCTGGTGTTCCTTGTTTAGTTGGTCCGACTTTAAGAACCATTTCAAGAAGTTATGATAACTATCAGGCTCCCTATCAAAATGCCGGTAAATTGCACAAAGCCGGTGTAATGGTTGCAATCAGAACAGGAGAAACCGAAAACACACGTAATCTAAATTACAATGCAGGTTATGCCGCGGCTTACGGTCTTGGAACTGAAGAAGCATTGAAAGCGGTAACTATCAATCCTGCAAAAATTTTCGGTGCAGATTCTAAAATCGGAAGTCTTGAAAAAGGGAAAATGGCCAATTTGATGATTACAAATGGAGACCCGTTTGAACCGTTAACAAACATTGAAACTGTTTTTATTAACGGATACAAAATCCCGATGATTTCCAGACAAACACAATTGTTTGAAGAATACAAAGACAGAGACTCAACAAACTAATGTTCCAGACATAAAAAAAGCGGCTTAGCCGCTTTTTTTATGTCTATCAATGAGCATGATGTGGGTTATGACAATGGTGCGTGTGTCTTCGATTTCTATAGGTTGCATATGCTATTAAACTTGTGCCAGCAATCATTAGTAGCATTTCAATAGCGGCAATAAAAGAGCCGAAAGTATGCGAGCTCCCGTGAATAACCAATTGTGCTATTAAAACAAGAGCAATTCCGGCTAATAACTCGAACAAACGAGTCAGATTTTTATGTTTTAGCCAAATAGGGATAAATGAAAATAAACTTACCGGAATAACGGCGGCAATAAGTGCGGTTTCTACCCAACCATCAACAAAAGAAGAGACTGATGGTAATAAAATGATGATAAAAGGGGTAATTAAGCAGTGAATCAAACATAAGGAAGAAAGCCAAATGCTAAATTTCTGATAAGTTGTAAGCGTACTGATTTCTTTATTGTACATAATTAGTTTGAGCAATGAGAGCATTTGCCGTGAATGGTAACAGTCACGGAATCAATGTGGTAATCTGGGTGATTTGCTAGCGAATCAGCTTCAATTTTCATGGGAATATCCACACATTCTACAGCATCGCAACCATCACAAATGAAATGTGCATGTTGAATTCCCGGATGATGCGAATGATGGGATAAAGCAAAGAATTGAATAGCTTGTTCGCTACTTACTTTGTGAATTATTCCGTTGCCGACAAAGCAGTCTAAAATTCTATAGATAGTAACTCTATCGATAGATTGATCAGTTAACGCATGCTCTATATCGCTGTGACTCAATGCTTTTGATGAATTCATGAAAAGTTCGAGTACAGCTAATCTGCCTTGAGTAGCCTTAAGTTGATGAGATTTTAGTATTTTTTGTGCGTTTTCAACGGACATGATGAAATGATAGGTAAATGCAACAAAGTTTCATCAAAGATACGAAGTAAATTTTAAATACAAAGGAAGTTTGGCGTGAAATCATCAATTCGTATTGCATCGGGACAAGGATTTTGGGGAGATTTACCTCAGGCACCAATAAATCAGGTACGTCAGGGGCCGATAGATTATTTAGTGATGGATTATTTAGCAGAAGTCACGATGTCCATCATGCAAAAACAGAGAATGAAAAATCCGAAACTCGGTTATGCCAGAGATTTCGTAGATGTTGTAGATGAGATTTTAACTGACATCAAAGAAAAAGGAATTCGGGTAATTTCTAACGCCGGTGGAGTAAATCCTCAAGCTTGTGTTGAAGCCATTATTGAAAGGGCAAAAGCCAAGAATATTTCCATAAAAGTTGCTATGGTTCATGGTGATGACATTTTGCCGGATATAGATTCCTTAATAGGTGACGGGCATCAGTTGCTTAATATGGACGATTCAAATCCAATTTCAACAGTTAAAAATCAACTCTTAAGTGCCAATATTTATTTTGGTGCTAGACCGATTGTTGAGGCTTTGAAATCGGGAGCTGATGTGATTGTAACCGGTCGTGTTACTGATACGGGTTTAACTTTAGCACCAATGATTCACGAATTTGGCTGGGATTTCAACAACTTTGATTTGATGGCTACCGGAACCGTTGCGGGACACATAATAGAATGCGGAGCTCAGTGTACTGGTGGAAATTTTACTGACTGGGAAACAGTGCCTGATATGGCAAATATTGGATTCCCTATTATTGAAGCTTATCCGGATGGTACATTTTATGTAACCAAACATGAAGGAACCGGAGGATTAGTGAGCACAATGACTGTTAAAGAGCAATTGTTATACGAAATTGGAAACCCGAAAGAATACATTACTCCCGATTGTGTGGCTGACTTTACAAGTATCCGTGTAGAACAAGCCGGAAAAGACAGAGTCAAAGTTTTCGGAATTACAGGTGAATCTGATACACCTTTTTATAAAGTTTCAGCAAGTTATAATGATGGGTTTAAGCTGAGCTCTACCTTGACTTATTTTTGGCCTGATGCACTCAAAAAAGCAAGAATTGGCGGCGAAATTTTAAAAGAACGTGCAAAAAATCTCAACCTTGCAATTGATGATTTTAGAATTGAACAAGTTGGGTTTAATGGCTGTAATGAAATTCCAGAATCAGAAAATAATGCAGAGTTAAACGAAGTTCAGTTGCGCGTTTCAGTAATGGGGCATAATAAAGCTGATTTAGATCGATTCGGTATGGAAATAGCTCCGCTCATTTTAACCGGACCAAATGCCGTTACCGGATTTGCAGGAGGCAGACCAAAAGCGAGTGAAGTTGTAGCTTATTGGCCTGCTTTAATAAAAAAAACAGCATGTAATCCGAAAGTTTCGATATTTTCCGCCTGATTTAATCATCACTAAAAAGAAGAAAAAATTTATCATGGTAATTGGTGTAATTGGAGCAAGTTTAGCCGGATTGGCAGCTGCTCGTATACTTGGTCAACAGGGTCATCAAGTAACTGTTTTCGAAAAATCTGATTCTTGGTCAGGTCGTTTTACCACATTAGAAGTTGGTGCAGAAAAGACTTTAGTTGATGTAAATGCGCCGTATTTAGTCGCAAATCATGAAGCTGTCGGGACTTTTTTCAAAGATTTAGAAGCCAAAGGATTAGTAAAACCGATTGAATCTAAAGTAAAGAGTTATGTTAACGGAGAGTTTGCAAACGCTTCAATGAAAAGTGATGCTGAGGATTTGTATGCATCAACCAAAGGCATGAAAAGTATAGCTCAATTTCTTGGTCGATATACTGATGTTAAATTTGGCGGTGAAGCTATTGGTATTACTTACATCGGAAACGATCGCGGGAAAAAAGCTCCTTGGATGATAAATTTAGCTTCATTTGAAGTATTTGAACTCGATGCTGTTGTTGTAGCATTACCTGCGCCACAAGCTCGTCAAATTATTGAAAATGCTCAGGATGAATCCATTATTCGCAAAGCTATGGCAGCAATTCACGAAATCGGATATGTATCACGTGCGAGTGTTGTTGCAACTTATCCGGGTAAATCACTTTCAGATTTCAATTTCTTGGAAATTGCAGGATTAGATGTTGAATTAGTTGTAAATGAGTCGGCTAAAAGCGGTGCAAAAGACTTAGTGCTAACAATTCACTCAACAGATGAGTTTTATTCTCGCGCTGAAACCATGAAAGATAATTTGGTTATTGACCATTTGTTAAAACAAGCAGCTGATGTAATTGGTGACTTTGTTTATAATCCTGAACACTCCGTTCTATCAAAAAGAAAATATGTGAAGCCATATACATCTTTACCAATGGATTTCTATGAAGTAAAAGGCTTACAAGGCAAATTAGCTTTGGTTGGGGATTACTTTAACGGAACATCTATCGAAACTTCCATTGTTTCAGGTGAGAAATTGGCTAAAAGCTGGTTAGTTTAACTTGTGAACGATTTATTATCGCTAAATAAATACTTTTACCGATACAAGGGCACGTTAGCCACAGGAGTAATCTACCTCACTGTGGCTAATTTGTTTTTGGTATTCATACCTATGATGATTCGTTTTGCCATGGACGAAGTGAAGCACGTTGTAGAAGGGGCAGATAAAGTTAATTTCAGCGGATATGCTCAAGTTTTATTTCAATCGTCAGTTGGTTGGGATTTAGCGAAATACGCTTTGTTACTTGTCGGAGCCATAATTTTATATGGGTTTTTATTGTTTTTGACTCGGCAAACGATAATAGTGGCTTCACGATATATAGAGTTCGACATTCGAAATGAACTGTACGAACATTTACAACGTTTACCGATGGCTTACTTTGCAACACATAAATCAGGTGATATATATGTACGGGTAACAGAAGACATAAATAGGGTTCGAGAGTATTTTGGCCCGGCTTTTATGTACATGGTTAACACATTTACACGTGCTACAATTATCATCGGCATGATGTTTTGGGTAAATGCTGAATTAACGCTTTGGGCTTTGATTCCGCTTCCATTATTGTCTGTAATGGCCTATTGGCTGAGTGGTTACATAAACAGAATGTCGAATGAAATTCAACAGCAGTATTCCAATTTAGCGGGAAGAGCACAAGAATCTTTCTCAAGTATACGATTGATAAAAGCCTATGTGCGTGAGTTGTTTGAAGAAAAACGTTTTGCCGATGAAGCAGAGATTTATCGCAAAAAGAAGATGATTCTCTCGGCGGTTGAAGCAATGTTTTTTCCGATGTTGAATTTACTGATTGGTATATCTGTGATTTTGGTAGTTTGGAAAGGCGCTGAAAATATTCAATCGGGTACAGCTACAATTGGAAATATTGCTGAATTTATCATTTATGTAGCGTATCTGACGTGGCCTGTGGCATCACTAGGTTACACTTTGAACATGATTCAACGTTCTGCTGCATCGAACAAGCGAATTCAGGAATTTTTACGTGAAACCACAGATATAGCTGACAATGAACAAACTCAGGCACTTAAATCTCCAATCAAAGGTAAAATAGAGTTCAAAAATGTAAGTTTTACCTACCCAAATACTGAAGTAGCCGCACTTGAAAATTTAAATTTTGTAATTGAACCCGGTGAAAAGATTGGGATTGTAGGAAAAACAGGTTCCGGAAAAACATCTTTAGTTCAGTTAATCCCAAGATTATTTGAGCCAACAAGCGGAGAGATTTTAGTTGATGACATTCCATATAAACGATTGCCTATCAACGAATTGAGAAAATCTATCGGATTTGTACCACAAGAGAATTTTTTATTTTCTGATACGATAAAAGAAAACATTGCATTCGGCGTTGAACAGGCTGATTTTACAGAAATTGAACTCGCTGCAAAAAAAGCTCAAGTGTTAGAAAATATTTTGGAATTTGATAAAAAATTCGAGACTATTCTCGGAGAACGAGGAATCACTTTATCAGGTGGTCAAAAACAAAGAACGAGCATAGCACGGGCATTAATAAAAAAACCATGTATATTAGTTTTTGATGACTCGTTAAGTGCAGTTGATACAAAAACAGAAGATGAAATTCTGTCGTATTTAAAGAATGAATTAACCGAAAAAACAACCTTAATGATTAGCCATCGCATTTCTACTATTCAAGATTGCGATAGAATATTTGTAATGGATAACGGAAGCATAGTTGAAACGGGAACACATGAAGAATTATTAACTCGTAAAGGTGTATATTTCCGAATCTATAGCAAGCAAATTTTAGAAAAAGAACTTTTGACTATATAGCAAAAAGTAACATACATGTGCATAACCAAGGGCTATATCACCGGGAGGTGGTCAACCTTGGGAAAAATCAACATAAAAAACATACAGATAAGACATAAATAGAGGAAAAAACATGATCGTAGTACCATTAGGCGTATCGTCAGCAACCCCAACAGCAAACCGACATTTACCTGCAGTAGCACTTTGGAGAGAAGGTAGAATCTTTTTATTCGATTGTGGTGAAAACGCACAAATGCAAATGCTTAAAATCGGAATGAAGCGTTCCAAAATCGATTACATTTTTATAACGCATTTAGACGGCGACCATTTCTTTGGCTTGCCGGGCTTGTTATCAACCTTGCATATTCAGCGCAGAGAAAAAGACCTTACAATAGTTGGTCCCGTTGGAATTAAAGAATATGTTGATTTCCATTTAAGATTTACAAACATTGATTTAACCTTTGATATTCATTATATCGAATTAGAAGAAGGTTTTGAAGGCGGAATCGTTGTTGATGAGGATGAATTTCAAGTTGAAGCTCGCCCGTTAGTTCACAATATTTTTTGTTTAGGTTATCGTTTCCAGGAAAAAGACAAACCCGGTAAAGTTGATGCTGCAAAAGCTGCTGAATTTGGTATCGTAGAAGATCAGCAATTCAAAGATTTAAAAGCCGGTTTAGATGTGACTTTAGAAGACGGTACAAAAGTACAGGCTTCTGATATTGTTGGTGAACTCAGAAAAGGTAAATCAGTTACTTATATCACTGATACTCGTGTTTGCCCAAATGCAGTAGAACTTGCAAAAGAAACAACATTCTTATTCCACGAAGCTACTTTCGGAACTGCAATAGCTGATAAAGCCGTAGAAACTATGCACTCAACAGCTGAAGAAGCAGCAATGGTTGCAAAAGAAGCAAATGCAGAACGTTTAATTTTAACTCACTATTCTGCTCGCTACACCAACGAGTACGTGCTTTATAAAGAAGCAAAAGCTCAATTCGAAAACGTTTGGGTGGCTAATGAGTTAAGACCAATTATGACTGACCCGGCTACCGAATCTGGAATTTTCAGAGTTCCTAGAGAAGCAATGGCTCAAAGACGTCCACAAAGCACTGGTGGATTTAGAAGAGGCGGATTCTCACGTCCAAGCGGCGGTGGTTTTGGCGGAAGAAGACCATACAACTCCGGCGGTGGCGGCGGATTTAACCGTGGCGGCAGCGGAGGCGGCCAAAGAAGACCATACAACTCCGGCGGCGGCGGTGGCCAAAGAAGACCATACAATTCCGGTGGCGGCGATTATTATCGTAACGACAGAAACAACGAAAGAAGTAATGATAGAGGCGGATTTGCCGGAAGTTCACGTCGTTTTGATAATAACAATCGTGGACCTGCAGGAAGCAGTAGCGGTGGATTTGAGCGTCGTTCTTACGATAATAACAACAATCGTGGTTTTGATAACCGCAACTATGATTCTCGTGACAGAAGCTTTAACCGCGATAGAAATTTCGGAGATCGTCAGGATTACAGACCAAGAAATGACGACCGTTTCGACAACCGCAGAAGTTTTAATAATGACAGACCGGAACAACGTAGTGGAAACACCGATTACAACAACGATCGCCGCTATTTTGGTGAGAAAAAAGATGTAATTAAACCACGTAACAACTTTGACGATTACGATCGTTTCTAGTCACATTCTATGACAGAGAAAAACTCTAAAAAAGCCGTCGATTCTAATTTGATTCGGCGGCTTTATTTCTTTATTAAACCGTATCGCTTTTTAGTATTACTAGCACTTGCATTAACGATTAGTATTGCATTTTTAGGTCCTTACAGACCTTTGCTTATTCAAAGAGCTATTGACGATTATGTAGTTGTTGGGGACATGGAAGGTTTAAAATCCATTATCCTGTTAATTACAGCTGTATTGCTTGGAGAATCATTGTTTACAGTCGCGAATTTGTATTTAATGAATTGGATTGGGCAAGGAACTTTATTTCGAATCCGAACATCTGTATTCAATAAAATCCAATCACTACATGTTCAATATTTTGATAAGAATCCGCTTGGACGATTAGTTACAAGAACAACAAACGATATTGAAGCCATTGATGAATTAGTATCAACCGGAATCGTAAATATGATGGGTGATATGCTTCGAATCGTATTTATCATGTATTTCATGTTTACAATGGATTGGAAGCTTACATTGTTATCGCTTTCAATGATTCCAATCTTATTTTGGGCAACATCAGTATTTAAAGATAAAATGCGAGTAACCTATCTAGAAGTAAGAGATCAGGTCGCAAGGTTGAATTCGTTCATTCAGGAGCATATAAATGGTATGCACATTGTGCAGTTATTTAATCGCCAAAAAGTAGAATTCAATCGCTATCAAGGTATTAACGAAGATCATAAAAAAGCGCACATAAAGACTATTTATTACTTCTCAATCTTTTGGCCGCTAGTTGAAATTTTATCAACCATTGGAATGGCTTTAGTGATTTGGTTTGGCGGCGCTTCTGTTTTGATTGAAGGATTATCGTTTGGTGTTTTAGTGGCGTTTATCCAATATGTAAGGCAATTTTTTCAACCAATTCGTGATATATCTGAGAAGTTTAATACCCTGCAAAGTGCGATGGCAGCTACTGAGCGAATTGTAAGTGTGTTAGATACCGAATCTAAAATGAGCGACGGTAACACGGAATTGCCGGAACACGTGAAGGGAGAAGTTGAGTTTCAGCAAGTTTCATTCAGATATCTGGCTGACGGTCAAGACATTCTGAAAGATGTAAGTTTTCGATTGAATCCCGGAAAAATGATGGCGATTGTAGGGGCAACTGGCGCCGGAAAAACCACAATCATTAATTTAATGACTCGTTTTTACGATAATCAGTCAGGAACGATTTTATTAGATGGAATTCCGATAAAAGACTTATCTATTAATAACCTTCGTTCGCAAATTGCTTTGGTTTTACAAGATAATGCCTTGTTTTCAGGCTCTATATTGAACAATATTACATTAGGCAGGGAAGATATTTCATTAGAAAAAGTGATTGAAGCATCAAAACTTGTTGGTGCACATGAATTCATTTCGAAGCTGCCAAACGCGTATCATCATGAAATACATGAGCGCGGGGCAAGTTTATCAATGGGGCAGCGTCAGTTGATTTGTTTTATCAGAGCATTGGTTTTTGACCCCAAGATTATCATTTTGGATGAAGCTACATCAAATATTGACTCTGAAACAGAAGCCTTGGTAACCAATGCTTTACAGGTTTTAATGAAGGATCGTACATCTATTGTAATTGCACATCGATTGAGTACAATATTACACGCAGATACTATTCTAGTTATGCACAAAGGCGAAGTTCGTGAACAAGGTAATCACAAAGAACTCATTACTAAAGATGACGGTTTATATCGAAAATTGTACGAATTGCAATACAAAGACGAGTTAAAAAGCACCGGTTGATTAATCGTTGGAAATATCCAATTTGGAAGCTTCTTTTTCGAACCACTCTTTGAGTTCATCAGGAGTATCTTGAGGTAAGGAATAATACGATCTGCATTTCACACTTTTGTCATTCATCAAAGCTTTTGCTCCAAATGCATGATAAAACTCGTGTGAAAATCCCAGTTTACTCATGATGGCAGCCGGCGCACAAATATCCCAATAATAGGAGCGTCTGAATCCGATATAACCATTCGACTTATTAAATATCGGCCCTAATTGAGATACCATATCAAAAATATAGGGTTCCTTTTTTTGATGAAATTCAAGTTCTAAATAGGCTTTTTGTTCGGGTGTTACGTGCTTTTGAACCAGACTTCCAACCGGATTCCAAACTATGTAAGGAATAGGTTTAGCGATATTGTTTTGCGTAAAAACAATATCATTTTCTTGTGTAAAAATCAGTAGTTCTTCGGAAGGTTTATAACAGAATCCTAGAGTTGGAATTCCATTTACCGCTAGTCCGATTAATACAAAAAAGTGTGGGTTTCCGGCAACAAAATTATTGGTTCCGTCTATGGGGTCGATATACCAAACTCTTTCAGAACCGATTGGGTAAGATTTGTCTTCAGATTCTTCACCGACAAAACTATCATCTGGAAATAACAATTGCATTCTAGAGATGATAAATTCATTTGCCCAAATATCAACATTGGTTACTTGAGATTGATCCGGTTTTTGAAATACTTCAAAATCACGTTGTTGCCTTTTTTGTATGATTTCTTGGCCAACTTGATTTAGAAGTGCAAGTATTTCACTGTATTTTTGCTGAGGTATAATTGAATTCATGAACTTCATAGCCGATAAGGACTTAAAGGTAATCAATTCATAATTGAAAGTCGCATGAAACCTACGTTAGATACACTAAAGAACGAACTTCTGCTGAGTCGGAAAGAGCTTAAAAAAAGTTTAAAGCACTCTTATAGAGCGGTGAGAAAAGATGTACGAGAGCACCCGGAAAAGGGACTGTTGATTGCTTTAGCAAGCGGCTTATTTTTGGGTTATCTTGCTCATAAAGTAGTATCAGATAAGTAAATATTTTGAAACATATTGTACTTGCACTCTTAAGTGCATTAGCATTTATCAGCGGAATTTACAGCTTATATAAGCCTTTAGGAAGAGAGCTGATACCACAAATTGCACCTTTTTTTGTTGGGGATAAAGGAATCTGGGGTACAATAAAAAAGGCTTCCGAACCGGAGGAAGGTATGTACGAGTTTGCGAACTTAAAGAACGATGTAAAAATTGCCAGAGACGAGTTCGGGATACCGCATATTTATGCGTCAACTTACAACGATGCGCTTTTTGCACTTGGTTATATTACGGCAAGAGATCGGTTATTTCAGATAGAAATGCAATCAAGACTTATATCAGGAGAAACATCTGAATGGTTCGGTAAAAATAATGTCGAGCTGGATAAGTTTATGTTAAATACCGGACTTGAAAAGCTTTCAAGTAATTTGATATCAGCAACTTATAGTTCAAATGAATATTCGTTATTAAAAGAATACAGTACAGGTATAAATGCATATATAAATGCTGAAGCCGAACAGATCAGACCTTTTGAATATGCACTTTTAGGATTAAATATTAGATACAGTCGTCCGGTCGACGGAATCAGATCTCTGCTTTGGTTTCATTTTTTGATGAACTTTAATTTAGATGATTTTTATGCACAGGAGCTTGTCAATAAATTGGGTAACCAAGCATTTAATGAGCTTTTTTATTCACAGTTGGATTACATCTCAACAACCGGAGGAGATAAGGCGCCTAAAATAACAAAACCGCTTATCCCAGAGTTGTCGAATAGTTCGTATAAAAACACATTCGATTTACTGGTAAAACAACTGGAATTACTCGAAAGAATTACAGGTTGGAAACCCAATTCGTTCAATTCAAATACAATTGCGTATAAAAGTTCTCCTAAACAACAAGCCTTAGCCTATTCCATGATTGGTCCGCTTACCAAACCTAATTTGTTTTACGAGGTTTATATTCATTTAAATGGGCAGGAAATTCATGGATTTACAATACCGGGAATACCGGGAATTATATTTGGAAATAATGACTCCGTTTCTTGGACAATCAATCCAGCACCGCTGAATGTGATCGATTTCTCAGAAGTGAGTGATTCAGTTCAAGTAGGAAATGAGGAAGGTTATTCAATAGATGTACGTGAATCTTCTGGCTATACACATTCAATAAAATATTCGGCAAACGGTGTGTTATTGTCGTCCGGTACAGAAATAATTGAAATGAGTTGGCCCGGGATTCGAACATGTGATGTGGCAACAGGGCTCATGAAAGCTGCTTTTTCCGGTAATCTGGAAGATTTACAACAAGCATTAATTGGTTCAGGTTTACCCGTAGCCCAAATAGTAGGTTTTGATTCAGATGGATTGGGTTATTTTTTGAGTGCGTCAGTTCCGATAAGAAATCAATATTTAGGTGTTGTTTCAGGAAGAAATTATGAAAAGCAAAATCTGAAATATTTAACAACTGATTTAATTCGAGTAGAAGAAAAAAACTCGCTCATTTATACCAATCAATTCCCTCTAAATAAAGAGGAATCAAACTTGCCTTATTTTACAAAACAAGGATTTTGGCGAGATGCCCGTTTAAGAAGTTTAGTTCAAAAACTGGAAAAACCAGTTGATGAGAAAATGCTTGTCAAACTGTTGAATGATAGGTTTATGGTTGAAAATAAATTGCAGCCCTTGTTTACAGAGATGTTTAAAGGGAAAATAAACAGTCCATTAAACGCCTTGGGGAATGAGTTGAGAGTATGGGATTATATTGCTGATAAAGACGCAAGCTATCCAAAATTTTTCAGCAATTTTGAAAAAATACTTCCAAATCTGACATATGATGAATTCCCTTTTAGATTTTATCCTGATCATGATATCACATTAATTAACTTAATTAAAAATCCAAAATCAAAGTGGTTTGATCAACAAAAAACGGAGAATATTGAAACAGGGTTAGATATCTTATCAAAAGCATTTAACGAAGCTTATGATTTAACCGTTCTTGAAAGCGGAGCACCGGAAAACTGGACTTGGGCAGTAACCAATAGAGGTAAGGTTAAGCATATTAGTAATAATGATTTATTGAATCAGTTGAATGAAAATTTTGTTATTAGAGAAGGAACCACAAATACGATAAATCAAAATTCGGACGGTATTTTTTCATACGCTCCGATAGTGAAGTATTCTTCGGAATTGAAGAACAAAAAAATGCATTCCAGAGCGTTGGTTTTTTCAGGAAATTCTGCAAATCGATACAGTGTGTTTTATGATAACCAAATGTCAACATGGGTTGGTACTGATTTAAGGCCGCAACTTGCGTTTTCAAGCTACGATTCGCTGTATAAAAACGGGTATTTAATTTTAAAGTCAGAACGATGATTCAAATTCTTAAAATTGCTGCCGTTGTTATCTCCATTACTTTTTTGCACCTTGCATTCGAGTGGTTGGTACCCTTGGTCGCCGCATTTTTGTTCGTTGGTTTAATACTTGATGAATACATTGTTTTAACTGTTACAATTACAGGAACACTTGTAAATGGTATCCCAACCTTGATTTCTTACTTCATGTATGCTAATTCGGCGACAAAAATCACAGAAGATTTATCCATTATCTTAGGCAACATAGACGCAACTATCGTTTTACTTATTTCACTCCTGATTCCAACTATTATGTATGCTATCGCAGGAGTTTTTGCATGGCAGATTTCTGAAATCAGACGCAAACTAACGGCTTGAGTTTTTTGTATATTCCCGCCCTGAATTTAAAGCACAAATCACTAAATGGCAGATATTAAAGTTTATACGGCTGATCACATTACAGAACTTTTTAAGCGTTTGGATGCGCTTAGGAGGTATCTTTGACTACGATGCACGTAAAATTAAAATCATCGAATTAGAAGAGTTAACGCATACTCCTGATTTCTGGGATAACCCCAAAAGAGCTCAGTCTTTAATGAAAGAATTAGACGGGCATAAAAGTTGGATTCAAGGCTGGGATGGATTAAATGAGCACAGAAACAGTATAGAATTATACCGAGAGTTTGCTCGAGAAGGCGAAAATGTTGAGCAAGAAATTCAAAACCACGCTCGATTACTTAATGCTGAGTTAGAAGATTTAGAGCTTAAAAATATGCTTCGTGATGATGACGACAAACGCGATGCTATTTTGACAATAAACTCAGGTGCCGGCGGAACGGAAAGCCAGGATTGGGCACAGATGATTTTCAGAATGTATTCACGCTGGGCCAACAAAATGGGATTTCAGGTTTCAACAGTTGAATATCAGGACGGTGATGTTGCCGGAATTAAAAGTGCGACAATTGAAGTAAAAGGCGAATACGCGTTTGGTTATTTAAAAGCTGAATCCGGCGTACATCGTTTGGTTAGAGTTTCTCCTTTTGATAGTAATGCTCGCCGTCATACCTCATTTTGTTCAGTTTTCATTTATCCTTTGATTGATGATGAAATCGAAATTAACCTAAATCCTGACGACATCGAATTACAACGATTTCACGCAGGTGGAAAAGGCGGACAGAATGTAAACAAAGTAGAAACAGGTGTACGTTTAATCTGGACCGGAAAACTATCTGACGGAAGTTCTGAAAAAGTTATGGTTGAGTGTCAGCAAGAGCGTTCGCAACTTCAAAACCGTGAAAAGGCCTTAGCTTTGTTGAAATCACGTGTTTACGAAATAGAAAAACGTATTCAGGAAGCTGCAAAAGACAAAATTGAAAGCACGAAAAAAGCTAATGAGTGGGGTTCACAAATCCGTTCTTATGTATTTGATGATCGCCGAGTAAAAGACGTTCGTACCGGATATGAGACTTCCAATGTGGATGCGGTTATGGATGGTGAAATTGATGAATTTATTAAAGCTTATTTGATGATGCAGTAAAATGAAGCATTCTTTCGATTTTCTGGTTTTAGGAAGTGGCGCAGCCGGACTTTCATACGCCTTACAAGTTTCTGAATTTGGCAGTGTTGCCATCATCACAAAAAAACAAAAAGCAGAATCGAATACGAACTATGCGCAAGGCGGAATAGCGGCGGTAGTAGATCAATATGATTCGTTTGAAAAGCATATTGAAGATACCTTGGATGCCGGAGCCGGTTTGTGCAAATTAGATTCCGTAGAGCTCATCGTTAAAGAAGGCCCGGTTGCAGTAGGTAAATTGCTAGAATTTGGCGCCAGATTTACAAAAGACGATGGAGAACTTCATTTAGGTAAAGAAGGCGGACACTCGCACAATCGCATCGTTCATGCTGCAGATATGACGGGTAAAGAAATCGAGCGGGTGTTGCTAAAAGAGATTGCAAAGCGCCCCAATATTCATATTTATGAGCATCATTATGCACTAGAGTTAATTACTCAGCACCATTTAGGAAAACGTGTAACCCGTTACGATAACGATACACAATGCTTTGGTGCGTATGTGCTTAACACAAAATCCAATCAAGTTGAAACGTTTTTAGCTAAAGTAACTTTATTGGCAACTGGCGGCGCAGGGCAAGTGTATCGACATACAACCAACCCTGAAATTGCTACAGGTGACGGAATAGCGATGGCGTATCGTGCAAAAGCACGTGTAGCTAATATGGAGTTTGTTCAATTTCACCCCACAAGTCTTTTTTTACCGGAAGCAAATTCATTTTTAATTAGTGAAGCTGTTCGAGGTCATGGTGGAATTCTGAGAAACCACAAAGGTGAAGCGTTCATGGCTAAATATGATGAACGTAAAGACTTGGCGCCTCGTGATATTGTAGCACGGGCTATTGACGATCAAATCAAGAAATCAGGTGAAGATTTTGTCTATTTAGATGTAACTCATCTTCCCGAACATGATGTAATTGAACATTTCCCGAATATCTATAAAACCTGTCTTAAATACGGTTTAGACATCACCAAAAACATGATTCCTGTTGTACCGGCAGCGCATTATTTATGTGGTGGTGTTGTTACCGATTTGGATGGAAGAACAAGTATAAGCGCCTTATTTGCTTGTGGTGAAGTGGCTTGTACGGGAGTTCATGGTGCAAACAGGCTGGCATCAAACAGTTTACTCGAAGCCATTGTTTTTGCAAACAAAGCAGCGGCATCAGCTGCAAAAATGGTACAATCTATTTCACTGAATACAGAAATTCCGGATTGGGATGATTCAGGTACAACGGATACAAAAGAGTGGATTGAAGTTTCTCACAACAAAAAAGAACTTCAACAAATTATGTCTGATTATGTCGGTATTGTGCGCAGTAATTTGCGTTTAGAGCGCGCATTTAGAAGAACATTCCTTTTGTATGAAGAAGTGGAATCCTATTATCAAAGAAATAAGGTCAGTGTTCCTTTATGTCAGCTGCGAAATATGATTTCTGTAGCTTACATGATTATTCGTTCCGCTCAGATGAGAAAAGAAAGTCGTGGCTTGCATTACAATGTAGATTATCCCAAATTGAATAGTGCGGAATTACACGATACGATTATTTAGCTTTTTTTGGATTCTGTTGATTCCAATTCTAGGATTAGCACAAGAAAACAGACGTGCTTACATCCCGGAAAAAATCTTGCTTAGCAACAAACCAACTCAAGAAGAGGCTAATCGGTTTGTTGCTTTTTTGTTTAGTGATGATAGCTTGTTTACTCTTCGAAAATCAGTATCAACAAATCCTGTAATCGCAGAAGAAATCACAAAAACAATTCGAATTGATGAATCCATATCAACCGGATTCTACGATTCTACTTGGTATGCAACGCTTATGAATTTGCCTGAAGCGCATCAAATAGCTCCCCAAGACTCAAGCATCGTTCTTGCTATTATTGATACAGGAATTTTCTTCGAGCATTCAAATTTAACGGGTGCTCAATGGATTAATGGAGATGAACTCATAAACGGGATTGATGATGACCAAGACGGTTTTGTCGACAATGTGTATGGCTATGATTTTGTGTACGATAGAGGCTTAACAACGCTTTCCGGTGATTGGAACGGGCATGGTACGGCAATGGCATCAATTGCAGGAGCGAGAAAAACGGATTTAAATTCACTTGTAGGCATAGCTCCGAATGTGAGCATAATGGCTGTTCGTAGTTTTGATCCTTTCGGATACTCGACGAGCTTAGAAATTGCGCGTTCTATTGTCTATGCCACGATTATGGGCGCGGATGTAATCAATATGAGTTTTGGTGATTCTTTTAAAAGCAGTTTGATTGAATCTGCTATTCGATTCGCCTATTCAAAAGATGTTATTTTGGTTTCAAGTGCCGGTAACGTAGGAGGCAGTAAACCGCGTTATCCTGCCGCTTTTCCTGAAGTATTAGCCATTAGTTGGATTTCAGAGAAATTTCAAATTGCACCGACAGGTAATTATGGAACACATGTAGCTTTTGGCGCTCCTGGTTCATCAATTCCTCATGCAGCATGGAAATGGAACGGTTACACAAATGAAATTGCTGCCAGTTCGGGTTCGTCTGCTTCTTCTGCAATTGTAAGCGGAGTTGTTTCTTGGTATAAAATGATGAACCCAGATTTAACGAATGCAGAATTGATTCACAGAATTCAACGTGATGCATTGGATATTGAATCGGAAGGGTACGATTGGTTTTCAGGAGCGGGTTTACCGCGACTTATTACATCAAATAAAGATGTTAATAAGAATTATTCGATTCAGTTGAGCATTAAAATCATAAAATCGGATTCTTTGGAAGTAGATTTGGAAATACTAGGGAGCGGTATTAAATCGTGGCAGCTTGAAATTGTAAATGGCACAAATCCTGAAAACTCAGCAGAAACCTTACTTCCAGAACAATCTGAATTAATGGCAGGAACTATAACAGTTCCGTTTAATTCATCAGGTTATTATGATTCAGGTTTTACCATTTCCGTTTGGGCAGATTTATGGAATGGAGAACGTGTTCGAAAAAGTGTGTATAAACAAGCAGGTTTTTCAACGACTCCGCCTGTGTTTCAGGGTTTGTATTATTCAATCGATAATTTCGGTTTGAATGCTGTAACTGTTTGGGAAAGTGGAGATTATGGTACTCTTTGTCAAAAAATACTAGATAAAAATAATCAGGTTTTAGATGAAGTTAGTTCCAATCGTGATGGATATGTTCATCTGTTAGCAATTAAACCTGAAACGCTGAATAATGCTCAATCTGTTCAGGTTATTCAGAATGAATGGGGAGAAGAAACCATTGCAACTTTCCCAATCGAACGAAAACAGGTTCCTGTACAGATTCATCAGGAAACGATTTACGAAACCCATTTGGATGATATTGACGCCAATCAAATGTGGAGTCTAGCTGTAAATGATTCGTTGCGATGGTATGTTCTACTGCAGAGAATATATGATTCAACTTATGAGACGATTATCAGTTTACAACCAGATACACTTTCTAAGAATCGAATTGCTCGATTAAATGGTCGTTTTATACCTCAAGTGATTTATCTTGATAAGCTGTCGCAGGAACCGCATTATTTAGGTGCTTATGGCGGAGGAAATGCTTTTGTATTTGATATTCAAAACGATTTTGAACTCATAGATGTCTCAGTCTTAGGCGATTTTACTTATTTAGGAACGATAACAGATACTGACAATGACGGAAATATTGAGATTTGGGCACATAATCGAGAAAAATGGGCTGTTTTTGAGTTTGTAAATGGAATTATTCAAAAACAAGCAGAATTTGAAAATACTACTGAAGCGAACATAAGTTTGTTTAATAACGAATTTCAAGTGCCGAAACTAACGGTTATTGATGGGTTAAATGGCAACAAAAACGTAGTGTTTGCAGATTATGACGGAGATTTATTTTTAATAAAAACCATGGGTGATAATCAGTGGGAAATGCAAACATATGTAGGTTCGTTTTATGGAGCCTCCAATCTGATAACTTCTGTCAAAACTGATTCAGATGAATATGTGTTAAGCATACGGCATAGTTTCCCTGGTTTAGACGAAAAGCAAACTCAACAACCTGAGTTCGCCATTTTGGAATGGTGGAAAGCTGATGCAGATACTTTAATCAAGTTTGCGGATGTCCTTTTTACGGATGTTGATTTGGCTGATATCAAACTGTTAAATGGATTAAAAAACAGCTTTTATGTCGGCTTAGGAAGTTCCGTTTATCAATTTTTTGAGGAAAACTCGAAGTGGAATTCACAACTTCTCATAAGCGAACGAGTGTTGATTTCGCCTTTTGAATTCGAAAAGGGTTTAGGATTTTATTCTGTGAAAGATCAAACTTGGAAACGTGTTCAAAAAGAACAAGATATTACCGAGAAATCTGGATTTAAATCAGAACCTGTGCGATTTTATTCTTCTGAAAAGCAGCAAGAAGGAATTGTAACGCATACTTGGGGAATCGATTCTATTCAGGTGATTTATCTTGGTGAAGTCGTAAAAAATGCCACTATTTACCAGCCCGTTTCAAAAATTAATCTTCCTTTTTTAGATAGTGATACCGTTGCGTATCAACTAAGGTATTGGTCGAACGGAGAATCGGTACAATTGGCAGAAAAGAAATTGGCTAGAAATCTCGTAAAACCTTTGATTTTCAATCAAATAGCAGAAAATACATATTGGGTTGAAAGTTCAGTTCCAATATTGGAATCATCCATTAAAACAGAGAATGTTGAAGGAGTTTCAATTCGCTCAGTTGTTAAAAATGATGCGTTTTCATTTGTGTTGAGAACGAGCGAAAGCATAGTTAATCTGCAAGGATTAGAACATTCCGTTTCGTCGGTTTTATCGCATGATTTGGTTCCGTTTGAATACCATCAGTTTAATGATGATGCTTCCAAATCAGGCACACTTGCCTATCTAAAAAGTGCCGACATTCGTAATAAAAGTACTTTGGAAGTTTTGGTATTTAGTTCGACAGACATTTCACAAAATCTGACATTTTCGTTGAATCCGGTCGGCACAGTCAATTCTGTTCAGTTAATCTCACATTCTGATGCAGAATATACCTTTGAAATTAGAGTGGAAGACCTGAATTTAATCAACTGGAATAATGAACTGATAGTTAAAGTAGAATCCGGTAGAGAGCTATTTTCCCTCGCAGGAAGTTCTATTTCGCTAGTATCACAACCTGAAGATTCCGATTCTATTGAAGATGCCTTGGTATTTCCAAGTCCTTGGGTGATGGAAAATTCAGAATACATTCATTTTTCAAAAATTCCTTATCAAGCCAAAATTATCATTCTCAACACCAATGGGAGTCCGGTTATTGAACTGGAACAAGTAGCGTTTACCGGTGGAATTGATTGGAACGGAAAAGATACATTTGGTAAAAAAATTGGCTCTGGAGTTTACTTTTATCAGGTTATATTGCACGATAAACGAAGCGGATTAAAAAAAATAGCTGTTATAAAATGATTGTAGTCGGTTTAACAGGCGGAATTGGAAGTGGTAAATCTACCATTACTAAAATCTGGGAAGATTTAGGTGCAACGGTTATAAAAGCCGATGATTTAGCAAAACAACTCATGGTTTCCGATACAGTTTTGATACAATCCATAAAAGCTACGTTTGGCTCGGGTGCGTATCTTGAAAATGGCGAACTAAATAAACCGTTTTTAGCAAAAGAAGCATTCGAAAATGGTAGAGTGGATGAATTAAATAAACTTGTTCATCCGGCAGTTTACAGATGGTTTCAGGAACAAAAACAACTTGAAGAACAGAAGGGAACTCGAGTGTTGGTTCGAGAAGCTGCATTGTTACTTGATAAAGGTCGCCCGAATGATTTCGATGTAATTGTTGTTGTTTCGGCTGATGACGATGTAAGGGTTAAACGTGTTGTTAATCGGGATCGAATGGATGAAAAAGAAATTCAGGCAAGAATGTCTAAACAATTGAGTCAGAATAAAATGCGAGAATTAGCAGATATAGTTATTGAAAATAATGGTGATCTTACTAAGTTAGAATCAACTGCCAAACATGTATTTCAAGAACTTCTGAAATGGCCCCGATAATTACATTACTCAATGGTTTTTCTGTTCGCGTTTTTAATCGAAATGATGTGATTTCGTTATACAATTCTATTCAAAAGAACAAAGAACATTTGTTTGAATGGAAAGCTTGGTATGAACATTTAGATACAAAAAGAAACGTTCAACTTTTCGTTGATGAAAATGAAAATCAGTGCGCCAGATTATTAGAGGATAATGGATTTTTGGTAACACATCCCGGTTTTCAGTTTGGCATCTTTAATACTGAAAACGAAGTAGTTGGAATGATCGGCTTTCAGGCGTTTAATTTGCGGAATAAGATAAGTTCGCTTGGTTATTGGCTGGATAGTGATGAACAGGGGAAAGGAATTATTACACAAGCTGCAAAACGGGTTATTGAATTCGGCTGGGATGTGATTGGAATTCATCGATTTGAAATACAAGCTTGGGTTGGCAATGAGAGAAGTGTAAAAGTGGCCGAGCGACTGGGATTTGTACACGAAACTATTTTAAAAGAAGTGGAGTATCGCGACGGCAAATTTTTAGATCATCATTTGTTTCGATTAATTCCAAGTGATGTGAATAGATGATTTATGTGAAGAGAAAGCCTATTTCTAAGCTTCTTAAGAAAAAACTAACATAAAAGTGTTTGATAATCATTTTAGATTGATTACACTGATTTAGTACATTTTTCTGGACAAGAGAATGATGTTTAGGATTGAATATGAGGTCGATATATTTAGTAAGCGGAAATGAAGATATTTCAGTTGACTTAATGCAATATCAAGAAGTTGTACAACTGATAAATCTGACTTTAAAAACTTCAAAACTATCATATGCGGGAGTCGTTTTACAAAATGACTCAAATATCCATTTGTTGGGTCAATTTCCAATTTCAATGGAGCAAAAGGATGAATTAACCGAGTTCATTACTGAGCACAATTTGGCTGATAGTACATCTTACAGTTATCAACTTGAAAATAATGAGGTAGGTGTTTTATCTCGAATCATCGATTCTAACCGGCATGGACTAAGTTGCGCGTGCGGATTTCAAATGTTGGATCATGAGTTTAAAAGCCACGGATTTTGTTTTTTTCTTGGAACAAACAGTATTCAAAAATCAAGAGAGTCTTTAGAGATTCTTCAACAGTTTTCAGTTCAAATCACGAATACAATTTCGTTGTGCAAATCGTATGCAAAGCTGAAAAAAGAGTATCAAAAACAAGATCAACTTATTGAGCTGTATAGTATTAGCCAACATATGAATATGATTGGCTCTTGGACGTTCGATTACATAAAAGATAAAATTACATGGTCTAAAGATTGTATTTCCATATTTGAAGTTCCTGAGAATTTTAAAATTAATGCTAGAGCAACCTTGGCATTTTTTCGTCCTGCTGATGGTGGATTATTTGCAGAACAGGTTAAGGTGGCTATTAAAGAGAACGGAAATATTGATTTTGTAGGTCAAATAAAAACATTTAACGGAACTGAAAAATGGGTAAGAATTACTGGTACCACTGTAAAAAATGATGATGAGCGGAATATTTTTGGAAATATTCAGGATATCACACAATACAAAGAGAGAGAAAAAAAGCTAAAACATGAGCGGTTTAAAGCGCTAAGCGTTTTAGAGGGAACAAATGTCGGTACTTGGGAATGGAATGTTCAAACCGGAGAAATGGACGTTAGTGAAAGATGGGCAGAAATAGTTGGCTATAGTAAAGATGATTTAAAACCGCTGAATATCGTTTCTTGGATTAAAAGAGTGCATTCTGATGATTTAGTTTTATCAAATGAACTCCTAGAAAAATGCTTTAACGGTGAAAGTGAATATTATGAATTGGAAACCCGAATTTTGCATAAAAGCGGAAGTTGGATTTGGGTTTTAAATAAAGGGAAAGTATTTAGCAGAACCGATGAAAATAAGCCTGCGATGATGTATGGAACCTTGCAGGACATCACTGAAAGAAAAACAAAAGAAGAGTTGCTAAGAATTAGCGAGGAAACGTTTCGGGGAAGTTTTGAATTTGCCATGAATGGTATGGCATTGGTTGGCGCTGACGGGAAATGGCTAAAAGTAAATACAAAGTTATGTGAGATACTCGGTTACACTGAAGAAGAGTTAATGCAACTGGATTTCAATAAAATAACTCACCCTGATGATTATAAACAATCTCAAGTCTACTATAAAGCCATGTTAGAAGGCGAAACGAATAGTGTTTCGTATGAGAAAAGATATATTCATAAAAATGGTACTTCGGTTTATATCATTCTCTCGGTTTCGGTAATCAGAAATGATTTTAATGAGATTTTGTATTTCGTTTCGCAAATGGTTGACATTACTTCAATGAAACTGATGGAATTGAAGTTGGAAGACTCCCTTGCTTATAACAAGGCTATATTGGAAGCGAGTACACAAGTTGCAATTATCGGTGCAGATATAAATGGCAGAATTACCACATTTAATGATGGCGCTGAAAGAATGTTGGGGTATTCCGGTAAAGAAATGATTGGTCGCCCGAATTTGGTAAACCTTTTTTCACACGAACAGGAAAGTTATTCAAAATCAGCGGACGGAGGCATAGCTCATGGGTTTGATGACTATAATTCCATTCTTGATAAAGCTGTTCAAAATCCGCCGGATATCATTGAATATCAATTAAAAAGAGAAGATGGAAGTACTGTTCCTGCTTTAGTATCACTTTCCGCAATAAAACAGAATAAAAAAGTGGTAGGGGTACTAGCGGTTGCGATTGATATTTCTGCAATGAAACAAGTTGAACATGAAATGACCTCACTGTTAGAGTTAACACAATCTCAAAATGATAGGCTAAAGAACTTTGCTCACATCGTTTCACATAATTTAAGATCGTATTCCGGTGCTTTAGTTTCAATAATTGATTTAATTCGAATTCAAAATCCGGATTTATATCAAAACGAGTTTATTAAGTATATCGCAAACGCTTCAGAAAATTTATCAGAAACAATTCGGCACTTAACAGATGTTGTACATATCAATTTTTTACCTGTAGATAACCAGGCAACTATACATTTAAAGTCAGCTATACAGCGTAATTTTAAAGGCTTACTCCATGTGGCACATAAAGAAAACATTTTAATTATTGATAATGTTGATAAAAATGTTCACATTAAAGGCATCAATGCATATGTGGATAGTATCATAAATAATCTATTAACAAATGCAATTAAGTATAGAGCTGTCGGGAGAGATAGTTATATACGTATAGAAACAGAGCTTGTTGAAAAATATGTAATCCTTAAGTTTATTGATAATGGCTTAGGTATAGATCTAAAGTACAATGGACATAAACTTTTTGGTATGTATAAAACCTTTCATAGTCATAAAGATGCGAGAGGTATAGGATTGTTCTTAACAAAAAACCAAGTAGAAGCAATGCAAGGAAAAATTGAAGTGGAAAGCATGGTTGGTGTTGGAACAACTTTTAAAGTTTCTTTACTAAAGGCTGATGAATAAAATATTCTGTGTAATAGAAGACGATCCGATTCATCTTTTTGTAACCAAGAGATATCTGGAGTTAACGGGTTTAGCTGATGAAATCGTAGTATATAATAACGGTAAAGAGGCCTATGATAAGCTTTCAGCTACGATTCATTCCGGTCTGAGATTACCTGATTTCATTTTTCTTGATATAAATATGCCCATATGGGACGGATGGCAATTTTTAACTGAATTCTTGAAAATACCCGAAAGTAATCAAGTTAAGATTTACATAATGAGCAGCTCCAATAGTGAGGATGATTATATAAAAGCTGAAAAGTTTAACTTGAGAGATAACTACATGCCCAAACCTATAAACTTTGAAGATTTAATAGAAATCGTGAATAAGTAAGCACAGTATTATAGTTCGTCAAACGTTTTTTTGTTTTCAATAAAATACTTCTTAACAATGGAGTAAGGATATATTTTATCAGATACATCGTTATTTAATTCTAGATAACTTTTAGGTTTAGTGAATGCATCATATAAACCTTGTAAAATAGCATTTGCATGAGTAAACCTGAGCTTAAACAGCTCATATGCTGCCGCAATTACATCTAATAGCAATCTCCTCCAAAGTATGGTGTAAAACCGATTAGGTTGGATGTTTTTCATCAACATCCACCAGTTGTTTCTGAAGTTGTAATACGTTTTTCTTGGCGATAGTGCATTTAATGAACCGCCTCCCAAGTGGTAAACAACGGAATCAGGCACATACACGATTCTCTTTCCAGTTCTTAATAAACGCCAGCATAAATCAATTTCTTCCATATGAAATTCAAAGCTTTCATCAAATCCTCCTAATTCAAGAAACACATCTTTTCGAATGGCTAAAGCGGCGCCGGAAGCCCAAATAATTTCATCGGGAGTATCGTATTGGCCATAATCTGTTTCTAGTGTATCGAAGACGCGCCCCTTACAAAATGGGTATCCTAAATAGTCTATGTACCCACCTGCAGCGCCTGCGTATTCAAATTTTTCTTTTTGTAAATAGGCTCTCAGTTTTGGTTGCGCTGCTCCAACTGTTTCATCAGAAAATATAGAGCTTAATGCATTTAGCCAGTTTTCATCGACTTCTACATCATTGTTCAGGAAAAGGAGAATGTCACCATTTGCAACATCTGCAGCTTTATTGTTTCCTCCGCAATACCCATAATTTTTATCTAAAGTGTGAACAAGTACAGTAGGGAAGTTTGTTTTAACCCATTCAGCAGATTCATCTGTTGATGCGTTATCAGCTAATATGATTTCAAAACGGCGATATTCTGTTGCTACTACAGAAGGCAGAAAGCGTTTTAAATGATGAATAGCGTTCCAACTAACAATTATGATACTGATAAATGGCTCGTTCATGCCGAAATTTTCACTTGTTATGCTTATTTTTGAGAAACGGCTAAAATAAGAAATCAACCAATATATGTTACGAGTCGGATTGATAGCTGATACACATAATTACCTTGATCCACAGGTAAAGGATTTTTTTAAAGAATGCGATGAAATATGGCATGCCGGCGACTTTGGTAATCTGGAAATTGCTGAGGAATTAAAAGAAATTGCTCCTGTAATTGGTGTATATGGCAACATCGACGGTCAAGATATTCGACAAGAATATCCTTGCCATTTAAGAATGAATAAAGAAGGTGTTGATGTTTGGATGACTCATATCGGTGGAAATCCGGGTAGATACGCCATTCCGTGTAAAATCGAAATGGAAAATAATCCGCCTGATTTATTTATTTGCGGCCACTCACATATTCTGAAAATTTCTCGCGACCCCGACCACAAAAAAACAATATTCATGAATCCCGGTGCGGCTGGAAGACAAGGCTTCCACTACGAAAGAACAATCGTTCGTTTCACTCTCAATGAAGGTAAAATTGAAGATGTTGAAGTGATAAATTTAGGTCCAAGAACCGAATTCGAAGAAGAATAGATTAAACCCGTTTCTTGCAAAACCTTTTAAAAAAGCATCCGTAGGGGACTTTCAGATTAAAAATTGACTGAAAATATCTATATGGATTCTACAAGAAGATTTAACAATGAGTTAGCCGCCTTCAAAGAAGGGAAAACTATTCAGCACGATGAGGGTGAAGTTGTTAAAATTCCGGAAAACCAAAAGAAATCGTTTATCAAGCTAAGTTTGATTTTAGTCGTATTAACTGTAATTGGTTATTACCTGATTAAATTGCCGTTATCGAAGCAAAGTATCAGCACAAACGGTAAGAATATTGAACAGGCCTTAAATTTTGATTCATATGCCTTGCTTATACAAGAGCGATTTCCTGATTGGATGAAAAACGAGGAATTAATCAGCCAACTATACACAAACTCTGTTTCGATAAGAACTATTTCTTTAATAAATCAAGCAAAAAAACTTGATTCGACTTCTTTAAATGAATTTATAGCGATTGAACGTTTTATTGATCACGCTCCGGAATCTAACGATCAAACGATTGTCGAGTTCTTGAATCATTTTGCGCCCAATGATTTAACCATTGCTCATGAAGCAGGTGTCGATATTTCTAACTGTAATGCTATAAACACAAATACTCTATTTGAAACATTGTCTTTTGATGATATAACGTTACTTGCATCAATTGACACGCAAGGTTTACTAAAATCGTTCAAAAAAAACAGCTATACGGAGAAGTTAACGCAATCTGATTGGTTGTTAATTGCTGAAAAGGGTGTTAATTCTAATTTTATTGATTCGATTTACAATGCAGTAGGCGATTTTTCAAGTGAATTATCCGTAAATGATGTGGTTCAGTTATCAAGCAAAAATATTCAACCAGATATAGTTATAAAAGCTTTACAATCGTCTGATAAAAAGCAGATTGATGAATTATTAGTAAACAATTAATAGATTGAATTGAGATTTAACAGAAGAATAGCATATGAAAAATAATCTCTACGAAAAAAAAGAGTTCCGGGCTTTTAAAGAACAACCATCCAATCAGTCGTTAAATCCAAAAGAACCTGAATATGATGTTGATGAGCCAAAAGGTCCGGTTCGCACTTTTATTAAATACACGTTAATTATAAGTGCATTTATAATGGTTCCAATGTTTATTAGTACACAAGGCATCGTAAAAGATGTGTTATCTAATTTGCATATCACAATCGGCGACTCTGATGAAAAAACACCGGAAGTTGCAGCTCCAAGTGCGCCAATTCCTCCGCCTCTGGTTCTTAATAAGAAACAATTATCTGAAGATATAAACCGAAAGGTTCAGGAGGCTTTAGAAAAGGCACAATTATCTCAATCTATTTCACAACAAGTTCAGGAAGAAATTGCAAAAGGTTTAGCTGAAGCATCTGTAGAAATTGATGGAGAACAATTGTCAGAAGAAATTGAAGTTGCATTGGGTGAAGCGTTCTCTGCATTAGATGAGGCTCAATTGGACGAAAATGTCAGGTTAGAAGTAGAAAATGCGTTAAAATCTTTGGAAGGCCTTAAAGGATTAGATCAACTTGAGAATTTAGCGGCTTTAGAAGGATTAAGATCGCTCGAAGGTTTGGCGGTAACAATAGACGGTAATAATGAGACAAAGCCAATCGATATGCCCAAGCTAGACTATCTGCAAGCTGTTAAAAATGCAGGGTTGTCAGAAGATTTTGAAATGCACGAAATTGATAGTTTTTATAAAAACGGCATCACTGTTGACGATTTAAAGCAGATGGATAAAAACGGATGGTTAGATGAATTCGAGTTCTATGAATTGGTAAACCTGAAGAAAAACAAAATTACACCCGATGTGATTAATCCATGGATAAAAAACGGATACACACAGGATTATGAATTACATGAAATTCTAAGTTTTATCAAAAATGGTGTGGATTTTAATTATTTGAAGGAATTAGATAAAGCGGGTTTAACTTCAAATTTGGAGTTTTGGGAAATATCCAATCTGAAGAAAAAAGGATACTCTGCTAAAGACTTAGCTCCGTGGGCAAAATCTGGTTATTTGGGAAAGTTTGACGGACATGAAATCATCAATTTTATGGATAACAAAGTACCGCCAAGTTTTTTGGATGATTTAGCTAAGCGTGGTTTGTTGGATGATCTCGAATTTTGGGAAATATCAAAATTGTATAAAGACCAATAGTACACCAACGTTATCTTATCTATTTAAAGCGGTTTTTACTGAAAAAGTGAAAACCGCTTTCTTATTTTAAAGACACAAAGTTTACGTAAAATCTTCTTTTATCTGCTTAAAAACATTAAAATTAAGCTTCAAGATACCTTCTGCTATGAGTCCAAAATCAACCAGTTTTACGCAAACCCATTACCAACTTCTGCTCGATTCGGTTACTGATTATATATATACCGTATCAATCGTAAATGAACAAGTTTCCGATACCAAACATGGACCGGCTTGTTTCAATGTAACCGGATATACTCAACATGAACTTGAAGAAGATGAAGATTTGTGGTTCACCATGGTTCATGACGATGACAGAAAGCTGGTTTTGGAACAAGCAGCTTTAGCAAAATTGGGAAAAACAGTAAAAGAAATTGAGCATAGAATAACACACAAAGACGGCTCCATTCGCTGGGTTCGAAACACCATTGTTGTTAGATTCGATGATAAAGACGATTCAAAAGTTGTTGGTTATGATGGACTTATTCAAAACATTACTGACAAAAAGCTGGCAGAAGAAGCATTAAGAAGTTCAGAGCAGAGATATAGAAATCTGTTAAATTCGATAACCGATTATATCTATACTGTTACCGTTGACAAGGGCAAAGTCGTAAAAACGGAACATGGACCGGCTTGTGTAAAAGTAACAGGCTACACGTCTGAGGAATATGTTGAGGATGAAGAGCTTTGGTATCGGATGATTGTAGAAGAAGACAGAAAAGAAGTTGTACGATTTGCTAATAAAGCCGTAAAAGGGGAGTCTATTCAACCATTTGAACACCGAATTATTCATAAAGACGGTACAATTCGATGGGTTCGAAATACCATTGTAGCCAGAAAAGATTCAACCGGTTCTGTTTTAGCATATGATGGACTCATAAGCGATATCACCGATAGAAAAAAAGCAGAGCAGTTAGCAACTTTGCAAAAAGAACAGCTCATTCAAGCAGAAAAAATGGTGACTTTAGGCATTCTGGTTTCAGGCGTTGCACATGAGATTAATAACCCTAATAATTTCATCATGTTAAATGCCAGAATGTTGCAAAAGATTTGGCTCGATGTTGAGCAACATTTAGATTGTATGACTAAAGAAAAAGGTTCTGTTGAATTGGCAGGGATTCATTATCCGGCTGAAAAAGAGCAAATACATCGATTACTGCAAGCTGTAACTGACGGCGGAAAACGAATCCAAAAAATTGTTACCGGTCTAAAAGATTTTGCCCGACAAGATACCGGCGAGATGAAAGCCGGAGTATCGATAAATGAAATCGTAAATCAAGCGGTTTTAATCGTAAATAATCTCATTCAGAAAGCTACCAATCGTTTCGAACTGGATCTTAATACACAAATTCCCGTCATAAAAGGTAATTTTCAAAAGTTAGAGCAAGTGCTTATTAATTTAATTACAAATTCTTGTCAGGCTTTAACCGATAAAAATCAACGTTTAACGATTCAAACAGGACTTACATCAAGCAATAAAGAAGTTTTTATTAGGGTGATTGATGAAGGAAAAGGAATTGATGACGATGTAATGAAACATATGTTCGACCCGTTTTTTACAACAAAACGAGATACAGGCGGAACTGGTTTAGGTCTGTCGATTTCGTATACTATTGTTAAAGACCATGGCGGTGAATTGTATTTTAAACGAGATCAGCAAAAGACCATTGCAACTATAAAACTCCCGGTTTAGTGTTATGAAGTTTCCCGAAGTACCCATTTTATTAGTTGATGATGAAACCGAGTTTCTATTCAGCGCTGAGTTAATTTTAAAATCGGAGCGCATCACTAACGTTCAGACTTGTTCAGACAGCAGAAAAGTGAAAGATTTAATGGAAAAACACGATTTTTCCGTTGTATTGTTTGATATGTCTATGCCTTACGTTTCGGGTTTTGAATTGCTTGAATATGTAACAGAACGCTTTCCGCATATTCCGGTAATCATTTTAACCGCATTGCAAGATGTTGAATTGGCTGTTAACAGTATGAAGTTGGGTGCCTTTGAATACATTTTAAAGCCCATACAGGAATCGGCGCTTGTTGGCAGTATAAAACGCGCAATTGAACATGCTGAAATCAAAAATGAAAACCTTCGCCTGAAAGAAAAACTGCTGGTTGGCGGAGTTCAACATCCTGAGAATTTTGTAGAAATTGTAACAACCGATGAAAAAATGCATTCCTTGTTTAGTTACATCGAAGCCATTGCAAAAACTCATTTACCGGTGTTGGTGCAAGGAGATACCGGAGTCGGGAAAGAATTATTTGCTCAAGCCATCCATAAATCAAGTGAACGAAAAGGAGAGTTGGTTGCAGTAAATGTGGCAGGTGTTGATGACAATATGTTTTCAGATACCTTGTTCGGTCACGTTAAAGGAGCTTTTACCGGTGCTGATACAAACAGAAAAGGCTTGATCGAGCAGGCGCAAAACGGAACCTTGTTTTTGGACGAAATCGGTGATTTAAGCAATGAATCGCAAGTGAAGTTATTACGCCTAATTCAAGAGAATAAATATTATCCAGTTGGTTCCGATGAACCTAAAGTGTCGAATGCCAGAATAATTGTAGCAACTCATAAAGACCTGAATGAGATGCAAAAAAGCAAAAGCTTTCGATCTGATTTATATTACCGATTGCAAAGCCATAAAATTTTAATACCTGCATTGCGAGAGCGCAAAGCAGATTTAGAGAAACTGACTGAATTTCTGCTCGAAAAGGCTTCAAATGCGCTAGGAAAGAAGAAGCCAACCGTCCCCAAGGCTTTGTACACATTGCTCAAGAACTACAGTTTTCCCGGAAATATCAGAGAATTAGAGGGTATTATTGTTGATGCTGTAAGCAGACACCAAGGCGGTGTTTTATCTATGGATACATTCCGTGAAAAAATCGATTTTGTCGGTGAAGATGTTGTAGTAAGTGAAGATGTTCAACACAATGAAAAAGTTAAATTTGGGGATGTTTTACCCACTTTAAAAGAAGTTGAAGAACAATTAATTGATGAAGCACTCAAAAGAAGTGAAGGAAATCAAAGTATCGCCGCAAATTTAATCGGACTATCTAGGCGAGCACTAAACAATCGATTGAATCGATAAAAGGGGTGCCACAAAAGTGTAAGGTGCCACATTTTGTTGCACGGCTAAGTCTATTGAATAATAATGAGATACGAAGAATAGTTGCTTAAATCATGCAAATTTGTGGCATGTGTTTGATTTTTTTCAAAAATAAAAAATATTATAATAA
>SBGQ01000181.1 GCA_006226965.1 bacterium
TGAAGATATATATTGATTATCCGGTTAGTGATTCTGCAGAGTTCAAAGGTCTGAGCTTCCCTCAGGTATTATACAACTACATCATAAAGACGAGTCATAATTCAGTTGTAGCACATCCTTCAGAAGCTGATATAGCCTTAATTATCAATGGGGGGTCACATAAATATAACATACCAAGTGTATCAGATAGTTTGAGCTTAATGGATAGGGTTATGAGAAAGTTCAAACCTGATTACTTGGATAAGAAATATGGTAGGCTCAATAAAAGTTTTGATTCGTATGTACAAGAAGTTGAAGGATGGAAAAAAAAGAACCCTAAGATAAAAATTGTACAACGGTTAGATGACCGATATCGCCTTTTATGTAAAGTGTATGGATTAGATAAAACCGTTCGCAGGTTAAACGAATTATCTGATGCTACCATTTTTCAAACGAAGTATTGTAAATCTATCTACGATAAAGGCGTGCAGACTATTTTTGGATTTGAAGATGCCTATGAAACGGTAAATCCACATATTATTTACAATGGTGTTGATACAGAGATTTTTACTTCAATCGGTGATACTTTTGAATTAAAAGGAAAAATCAAAATTGCCCACGTTGCTACTACCGGAATGACAAGAAAGGGATTAGGCAAGTTTTTAGAGGTTGCACATCTGCTCAAAGACAATCCCGAGATTCAGTTTTACCTTGTCGGGAGGCAGGAATTGGATCCGGTTTACGGAAAAGATATCCCTCTTTTTAAAAATGTGACGAAACTACCTCATACGTCAGATCGCTTTGAATTGGCTAAGTGGTATCGCTCATTTGATATGTTATTATATCCTACAATTAAGGATTGCTCACCAAATGTTGTTTTAGAAGCTATGAGTTGTGGACTTCCGGTAATTGCAGCGAATAGTGGTGGTACACCTGAATTAATACTAAAAGAGGATGTTTCCGGCGGAATAATAATGCACGAACAAAATCCGGTTTATTCAGTAAAAGAAATCTCTGAAAATGTAGAGATGTTTAAAAAAAATGCAGTTAAATTGATAGAAAAGTATCACACAAAAGAAATAATGGGTACTAATTATTTGGGATTGTTTGAAAATCTATGAATGCATTAGTTTTTATTCTCTTATTATTTTTGTTCATACTCACTGCTGTTATTGTAAATAACAAGGTTTATAAACATTTAAGCATCATACTAATTATTATTTTACAGCTTTATTTTGGATTATCAGGAAGGACACAGTGGCCGTTTTTTAACTGGAATCTATACGTTAGGAAAGGGAATGATCACATTGTTTTTAATGAGTTTCGTGCCTGTTTTGAGAATATTAAACTAAAATATGATGCTCGCTATATACCACCAACATTAAGTACGCCGCTTGGAAGGTATGCTCAATCATTCCCGACATGGAAAGAGCAGTACCAAAACGAGTTTGTCGATTTTTTAGATAATGGTGTTGAAGTTTTTGTAAATGGTAGCATTAATTCGGCGCTGCAAATAGCCAAGTTCCCTCGACATCAATTGGGGTATAAGTGGAGTCCATATTTTGAAGCTATGGGAAAATATGTAGGGATTGAGTTGTGGAACTGTGACGTTAGAATTTTGGAAGATGGAAATATTACCCGGAAAGATTCATTGATTATGAGACTGTATTGATGCGGATTTTTATTAATTATATATACGAGAAAACGGAAAATCCACAGTTAACAGAAGCGATTGTTCGATGGACTATTTCGATATATGTATTATGGAAATTGTGGTCTTATGATTTAACAGAATATGTAAAATGGCCTCCATTTATATATCAATCAACGCATCAATATAAAACTGCACCGTATTTATTTGATTTTATTATTTATCACCCATACTTAATACTTGGTATAATTAGTGTGATTACATTGGTTTTTTTATCAAATAGAATACCCAAAGTCTCATCATTGGCTTTAAGTGTTTCATTATCGATATTCACATTTATTCATTATTCACTAACAAACTCGACCTCCACATTTTTAGTTATTTGTATTGCGCTAAGTATTTACGCTATAACCTATGATAAAAACAATGTGGAGTTCATTAATCTTTTTCTGAAATATGCTTTAATTTTTGTTGCGGTGACGTATTTCATTACAGGTGCTTCAAAATTGATTCACTCAGGAATAGGTTGGGCTACGGCTGAAAATCTTCGTTCATACATCATTAGCTCAAATGAAAAACATTTAATTAACTATTCAATACTAACAACTTTTGTTCTTGATTCAACATGGTTATTAGGTGCAATTGGGATAGGTACACTTGTATTGGAGGTAGGAACAATCTTTTTTCTTTTTATGAGATTAAATATGATTTTCTACATTTCCGCGCTGCTTATGATGCATTTAGGAATTGCTGTTATAATGGGACCCAATTTCTTTGATCAATTTATTGTGTTTTCACTCTTTCTGAATTTCGAAAGAATACGTAAAAAGATTGTGTAAAAATGTATGTGTGGAATTCTTGCAAAAATTAATTCGTCAATCGCACTAACGGAGAATGATTTAAACAGCATTCGACATCGTGGACCCGATGCGCAGCAAATCTGGAGCCGAAACCGAAATTATCTTGGTCATGTGCGCCTTTCAATAGTTGATTTAAGCCCAGCCGGTAATCAACCCTTTCATAATGAAAATGATACTATTCACTTGGTTTGTAACGGGGAGATATATAACTCATTTGATTTAAGAAACATTCTTATTGCAAAAGGACATAGATTTATTTCGAACAGTGATAATGAGGTTATACTCCATGGATATGAAGAATGGGGCGTATCAATAGTTGAAAAGTTGATCGGAATGTTTGCATTTGTTATTTGGGATGAAAATGAACAGCAAGTTTTAGCAGCCAGAGATCATGTCGGGATTAAACCTTTGTATTATCGTTTAGCTAATAATGAGTTTTCGGCTTCGTCCGAATTGCAGGCCATAAGTAAAAACTCTGATACCGTAAATGTTGAGGCTGTTGGGTATTACTTAGGATTAGGGTATGTGCCTTCACCAATGTCATGGTACAAGAATTGTTTCAAAGTAAACCCGGGGCATTATATTACTTGGTCAACTGAAAAAGGACTTAAAGAAACGTGTTATTGGCAGGCTCCGACTGAAATATCAAATACAAGAATACCATTTCACGAACTTTTTCATACCGTACTTGAAGACCACTTGATGGCTGATGTACCTATTGGAGTATTTCTTTCGGCTGGATTAGATTCTACCACAATTACTGTTGGTTTAAAAGAGTTAGGGTATAAAACGGAGGCTCTAACGATTGGATTTCCTGATTCAGCTAAAAATGAAGCACTGATAGCTGAAGAAACGGCAAAATATTTGGGATTTCCTAACTCCGTTTCAAATTTAGTTTCGAACGATGTATTTGACTTGTTAAAGAAAAGTCATCAGATATATGATGAGCCGCAGGGATATAGTGCCTTGCTAACAATGATAGAAGTGAGCGAATTAGCTGCCAAAAAATATAAAGTAATCTTATCCGGTGATGGTGGCGATGAAGTTTTTGGAGGATATAATTGGTATAAAGACATTGGGTTGAATTATTCGAGTAAGAATCGATACAAGTTGAATCGATTGTTATATCAATTAACAGGTTCTTCCAAATTTCTAAATGCCGGTTATTTTGAATCCGTTTCTGATTTGCACAGACATGCATGGCGGTTATTCCCCCGTTTTTTACCGGAGCAAATACGTACAATTCTTGGAATTAAGTTTGATGATGAAATGCTCTTATCGCCGTTAAAAAAGCACTTCGTAGAAGGGCTACCATTAAAACGTGCATTGCAACGAGTTGATTTAATGACATTTTGTGCCGATTCAATAAATCCTAAAGTAGATCGTGCGAGTATGGCAGTAGCGATGGAAGTTCGTGTGCCATTTTTAGATAAACGGATGATTGAGTATGGTATTAGTTTGCCCATGATTCCTGAATTTGAAAAAAATCCAAAGCAAGTATTGAGAAATTACTTAACAGGTAAAGTACCAGATAAGGTTTTGAATCAGCCCAAACAAGGGTTTAGTGCTCAAATGTTTGATAAAACAATCTTTAATGGAATGAGAGCATCTCTGAAAATGAAACCTCATCAAAAGTATAATGACGCTCAGATTTGGATGTTATATAACTTGAATGCTTATTTTGATATCAGTTAAATGAAAATTGTTGTTGCATCACCTATTCCCAGTGGTAGCCCTAAGGCACATGCAATTAATACATTTAAAATGGCATCTGGTTTTGCTAAAATCGGCCATGATGTTACTATTGTTGCTTATAAAGGGCATATTTCAGTATTAAACCAGCTAAGCGATTATTACGGGGCTGATAAATCGATTAAGTGGGTGTTGTTGCCACAGAATATTCTTGGCAGGCAAATGAATTTGCATAGTGATTTTACCATATTAGCAATTCCAAAACTATTGGCTATAAAACCAGATGTGATATATTCTAGAGCTTATCATTTGCCACATTTTATTTCGAAAATCGGATTTAATGTTATTGCGGAGTCTCATGCTCATTTGGATAATATGCAATCAGCTTTTTTGAAGATGATTACATCAACAAAAAACAAGAAGTTTTTAAGGTGGGTGACTATTTCAAACTACTTGAAAAAGGGGTATGTAGAGTTGGGCGCTGTTGAACATAAAATAAAAGTACTTCCGGATGCGGTTGATTTGAGTTTGTTTGAAAAACCAGAAAGTCATCTCCAACTGTTCGAGTCTAAAAAAAACATAGTTTATGCAGGGCATTTGTACGATTATAAAGGCATCCCGTTGATATTAGAAGCTGCGCAGAATCGTCCAGAATACAATTTTCATTTAGTTGGAGGATTGGATGACGATATAAATCGTCATAAGTCATACTGCAGTGCTAATTCAATAAAAAATGTATTCTTTCACGGAATGAAGAAACATTCAGAAGTTCCTAACTATTTATGGAGTGCAGATGTATTAATTTTGACGCATACGTTAAATCACCCAAGTGCAAACTTTACTAGCCCTGTCAAATTAGCTGAATATTTAGCAGCAAAACGCCCAACTCTAGTTGCAGATATACCGGCTTTAAAAGATTGGTTGTCCGATAAGGAAGTCTTTTTTTATAAATCAGACGATGTTAACTCTTTCGTTGAAGAATTAGATGATATATTCGATAAAAATGGTTCAGAAATAGATTCCGTTATAGAAAATGCGTTTAAATTAGCTCAGCGGTGGACCTATGAAAAACGTTGTCAACAAATTTTAGAAGGTTTATTTTAGATTGTTATGAGTTTTTTCCCGTTTATATCTTCTTCCTTTCACACAATTAACGGTGATATTAAATTATCTCGGTTTTACGAAAAAATGTATTACCTAGTAAATAATTGGAATAATCGTAACCCACAAATAGATTTAGATCCAAATATAAAACTATCCTACTTTAATAAGATTGATATAGAAAAACAGTCAGTAAATAAAAGATCGCCGTCAAGGTTTATGTCTGACATGTTTTGGGCTCAATTGAATTGGACTAAGCTTAAATCTTCTTTAGGTTCACTTAAAATAATGGATTTAGGATGCGGAAAGGGAGGATATCTTGAATACTGGAATACTTGCTCAGGTTCTAGTATTGACAATTATATTGGTTTTGATATTCAAAAAAGAGCTACTTGGGATGAACTTGAACAAAAGTATCCATTCGCTGAATTTAAAAACCATCAAGCAAGCTCATTTGAAAGTAAGGATTTAGACCGATCAAACGTGCTGTTTTCTCAATCAGTATTAGAACATATTGTTGATGATATTCGCTTCTTCAAGAGATTATCTAAGTACTTAAGAACAAGGAAAGAGCCATTTATTCAAATCCATTTAATACCAGCTGCATCAGGTTTGAAAAAGTGGCAATTACACGGAGTAAGGCAATATACTCCAAGGACAGTATCACGAATAACTAGACTTTTTCCTGATGCGTCCATTGATATTATTGCAATGGGGGGCGAATTTTCAAATAAAGTCCACTTGGATTACATCACAAACCCAATAAATGATGAGCAAATTGATTTTCGTGATACAAAAAGTGAAGAATATAGCAATCAGGTAAAAGGTGCTATAAAGAGAGATTATGAAGCGAGTTCATTAGACAACCCTAGTTTTTATGCCTTAATCATTCAGCATAATTCAAAAATTGATTTTCAGTCAGCAATTGTGTTTGACAGTCCAAACAAAGTCACGTCTGTTAGTAACAAATTTAATCTTTCAGAAAATTCAATTTCACTAGATCTCGGTGCAAATGTGGGTCGTGTCACTCAAGAAATGGCGGATTCCGGTGCAACTGTATATGCTTTTGAGCCCAATCCTTTTGCGTTTGCTAAACTTCAAAAGCGATTTGAGAATAATCCAAAGATTACTTGTTTAAATAAGGCAATTCTGGATTCTGAAATTACAATTCCGTTGTATTTTCATGAACTAAGTGATCAGGATGAACTAACTTATTCAACAGGCTCATCATTATTGGACTTTAAAGGCAATGTGCTCAAAGAAAAAAGGGTTGATGTGAATACAGTAGATTTGGCTAAGTTCATAAAACAACTAAATAGTGATATTGATTTAATCAAAATGGATATTGAAGGGGTGGAGTGTAAAGTCATAAATCACTTGATTGATACGGGTGCTATATACCGAGTGAAACAAATGCTAGTTGAAACGCACGATCATAAAATTCCTGAGTTGAAAGAAGAGACTGACCTACTTCGCAGACGAATTAAAGATTTAGGACTTCAAGAAAAAATTAATCTAAACTGGATTTGATAAGTACAGTCGATGATTTTTAACTCTTATACCTTTTACATCTTTCTTCCGATTGTATTCCTCATTTTTTGGAGACTGCCTAAACAGGAGTATAGAAATGCATGGTTATTGATTGCTAGCTATGTGTTTTACGGCTGGTGGGACTGGCGTTTTTTGTCACTCATTATTGCCAGTTCATTTTGGGATTTTTGGGTTGGAATACGTTTAGAACAAGCCGATTTTAAACAGAAAAAATATTGGGTAGCGTCTAGTTTAATCTTCAATCTAGGGCTACTTGGCTATTTCAAATATCACAATTTCTTCACTGAGTCATTAAAAGAACTACTGTTCTCAATTGGATTAAATTTCAATTACTCAACTTTAGATATCATTCTACCTGTTGGAATATCGTTTTATACCTTTCAAACACTTAGTTATTCGTTAGATATATATCGTGGTAAACTAGCTCCAACAAAAAGTTGGTTGTCGTTTTTTACGTTTGTCTCATTTTTTCCACAGTTAGTGGCCGGCCCGATTGAAAGAGCCTCGCATTTATTACCGCAATTTTTTAATAAAAAAGAGTTTAATTATGCATGGGCGGTTGACGGTACACGATTAATGCTTTGGGGGCTATTCAAGAAGGTGGTAATTGCTGATAATTTGGCATATACAGTGGATCACATTTTTGGGAATTATGAAACACGCGCAGCTTGGGTACTCTATGAAGGCCTAATCTTTTTTGCGTTTCAGATTTATTGTGATTTTTCCGGTTATTCCGATATAGCAAGAGGGGTTGCCAGATGGTTTGGGATAGATATTATGAGGAATTTTAATCGTCCATATTTTGCAACTTCTTTTAGGGATTTTTGGTCACGTTGGCATATTTCGTTATCAACTTGGTTTAAAGATTATGTGTATATCCCACTCGGCGGGAACAGAAACGGTGAACTTCATCAACTGAAAAATTTAGGTATTACATTTGTTTTAAGCGGATTATGGCACGGAGCAAATTGGACATTTGTAATGTGGGGCTTTTTACACGCCATCTATTACATACCGGAGACATTAGTTAGAAAAATTAAGTCATTTACTTTTTCAATACCGAATGGGTTAAAACGTTTTTTTGTGTTTCACTTTGTCCTTATTGCCTGGGCGTATTTTCGAGCTCCTTCATTAGATGTGGCTAACCAATACATTCTTAAAATGATAGGTGGTATATTGCTCCATCCTGGAGCATTTGTATTTATAAAAGGGTACTGGGTAATTGGTTTAATAATCAGCTTAGTGATTCTGGAGTACACTATGAAAGATAGGGAGCACCCCTTTGAAATTAAGCCGAAGGCATTGAGATGGACGATATATACAGTTGTTAGTATCGTTATACTTTGGTTTCAGTCATACCACACCTCAAGTAGTTTTATTTATTTCCAATTTTAAAAATGAAGCTATTCTTGTTAAAAATAATATCCTTCTGTATGGCTATAATTTTCTTGAATAGTAGCTTAATCAGCATAATGGTTAAGAATAGATATTTTAACAAGCCTTACACATATTTATATGATTATCAGATTGAAAAGATTACTGCCAATCGAGATGCAGAAATCGTATTTATTGGAGATAGTTCTTTGGGGAATTGTTTAGACGCTTCCATATTTACTCAATTGACAAATCAAAAAACATTGAATTTAGCATTAGTTGGAAACTATGGACTCTATGGGGCAAGCTTAATGCTATCAAATTTGTTTTCGAAAGCGAATAGGGTACATACTGTTGTAATAATGTTTTCTATTGATCAGTTTTCAAGAGATTTACCGTATTCAAAATTAAAAGAAAATGAATTTGACTTAGAGAATTTAACATTATTTAGTTCTAAAAATACCCGCGAAGTCATATTCGAGTATTTGAATGCCGGTGAATTTTTAAGAGGTTTGGATAAATTTATTTTGTCAAAAAACAAGGCTGACTACTTTAAAGACGATTATATAAAACAAGCAAATGTAAAAGCTCAAATTGATTCGA
>SBGQ01000083.1 GCA_006226965.1 bacterium
TAACCATATGGTTAGCCTTTTTTGTATCAGGATTCTTTTCTGATTATGGCTAAGCCAAATTTTTCGAGTTCTTTTTCAAATTCATCGAAGGGGATAATAGCCTCAGGAGCAGCAGCACCGCCTTGCCCGTCAACTTTATTTGTAACCAATAATTTAGCACAAACAATTGCAGAAACTGCCGAACAGTGAGCTAGAGAAGTGTGCTCGTATTCGTTTTTGTAAACTTCTTCAAGTGAATAAGTTATACTTTTCTGTTTTCCGTCTTTAATACCAGTTGCTTCAATCGAAGCCAATACGAAATCGGGGTTTCCTTTTGGCAGATGCTTTGTTAATTGGCGAATAAATAAATCCTGAAACGTTGTATTGGTACGCACATCAATTAAATTGTTTGACAAAAAACCAAGAGAGCCAAAAACGTCGAGTAAGTTTTTATGACCTTTGTAACGTAATACTTTATATGACAAAGAGTTTACTTTGTGTTCCAGTAATTTTGCAAGAGAGCTGATTCTGCCTGAAACTACAAAGGCTTCTAAGTCAATCAATTTCCCGTTTACATTAAATGATACTTCCTCGTAATCAGATAAAGCGTCAACTTTTGTAAGTTCTCCGTTCCTAATTACAGTAGCAGGTTCAACATATTCTTTAATTAAGCCGACCGTTGAAAAGTTTAATTGAAAGTAAAACGGAGGTTCAGGATGTATGGGTAAACCACCACCGTAAATCGTAATAGAATCTATCGTATCAAACTCTTTTGTAGCTTGCATTGCTGCGATATTTACCAAGCCTGGTGCGAAACCGCTGTAAGGAACCAGCCAGCATTTTTTAGCTAATGCGTCGTCATTCAAAGCCAACTGTTGGTCTAAGGTAATATCTGATCCGCCCAAATCCACATAATGTTTACCTAAACGTAACGCTAGTTTTGTGATTTTTCTATTTAAGTGAGGTGGGAGTGCAGAAATAATACAGTCGGTTTGGCTTAAGATGGTACTTAAATCGTCATAATGAGCTATTTCAATCTTATGTGCTTTTACTTTCTTACTGTTCAATTTTGAAACCGCATCTGTTAACGCATTGCCATTATGATCAACTAATGCAATGCCGTCTATTTCTGGATCATTACACAAAAGAGTAGCAATAGTAGAGCCTATTAAACCGGAACCGATAACTGAAATTTTCATGGTTGAATGGAGTGGATTCGCGTTAAAAATCGGGGATAAGATACTTTCTAATTACGACCAATAAAACAAAATTATTTGTTCTGATACACTAAAAAGGGAGTTATTTCGTATATTTATTATCCGTCGGGGATGTAATTGGTTTCGACGGGTTGAGTACAATTGTACGTCGCATGTCGAGTGTTTCAGACGTTCACTCGTAAATCCCAATGTTTGGCAAAGTAATTGCAAACAATTATTCTTACAGATTAGCTGCTTAATTGCCTAATCCGCTCCTTTTCGACTCACGCCTGATACGTTGATAACGAGTGTCACCCTTTTCTCAGGCTGGCAGGTTTGTATGTTTAGGGCAAACCGGTAAGATTTACTAAACTGGGAATGAGTCGCCTGTTGTTTGGCTAAAACTCGTTCTAAGATGACATAAAACAACTAAACATGTAGTGGCCTGCGGTTTGCCAATTCGGACCCGGGTTCGACTCCCGGCATCTCCACAAAGCCAAGTGATTACTAAATCACTTGGCTTTTTTGTTTTTAAGCCGTTTATATTTACAGAAAAAGTTCTTTTATTAGTCGCGCCCGAATCTTACATTTAAGGCAAAATTGTCCGAATAATAAGATTGTATTGATTTACACAAACAGGCGGTTCAATCATAAATTATTCGGGAAACCAGAACAGTATAAAAGTGGAGTGTAGTTCATGTTCCGATTTCCTGACCTACCAATTAATGTAGTTAAGCCAAAAGAACCAGTTGAAGCAAAAATTGTTGAAAGCAAAATTTGCACCTTAGAATCTAGTCCTAATTTTATTCGCCATATTGTTATTGATGTATCAGGTACCCCTTTAGTTGGCCAATTTAAAGCGGGTCAAAGTATTGGAGTTGTTGCTCCCGGAGTTGATGCTGATGGCAAGCCGCATAAAGTAAGATTGTACTCAGTTTCATCGCCATCCGGTGGAGAAGGCGGAAACCCAAATTTAGTAACTACAACAGTTAAGCGTGTTGTCGATGAAAACTGGGAAACTCAAGAGTTGTTTACCGGAGTTTGCTCTAATTATTTATGCTCAAAAAAGGCCGGGGACACACTAATGATTTCTGGTCCATCCGGTAAACGTTTTATTCTTCCAGAAAATAAAGAAGAATGCAACTATGTATTCTTTGCAACAGGTACAGGTATAGCCCCATTTAGAGCATTTTTACTTGATTTGTTTAACAGTGGTTTTAAAGGTCAAGTTGCGTTGTGTTTTGGTACTCCATACAGAACGGACTTATTGTATCACAAATGGCTTACAGAATTAGCTGAAAAGCATGAAAACTTCCATTATTTCACTGCTATTTCTCGTGAGGGCAGAAGAGCTGACGGTACAAAAACGTATGTTCAACATCTTGTATTAGATCATAAAGATGTCTTAGAGCCGATTTTAGCTGCTGATAATACATTGATGTATATCTGTGGTCTTGAGGGAATGGAAGCCGGTATTTATTCTAATTTAGCTTCGATGGGTTTATATGATTATATGAAACCGGGAAAAAATATCTTGGATAAACCAAATACTGAATGGACTTGGAGTGATTTCAAAGAAAATGTAAAACCGAGTGACCGTACAATGGTTGAGGTCTATTAAATTGACTATCTCAAAAGCCCTGTTTAACAGGGCTTTTTTTTTGAAAAAAGAAAAGGACTGAGCCTTCCGACTACAGTCCTTGTGGAGGATTAATGATTGAGAATCATGTTAATTTCATTAATAGGAACATTTGAAAACAGCCTATCGTTCCAATAAAATACTATTCATATAGAGAGTTGTCGTATATCATAAATGAACTTTAATATTAATTGCTACAATATAGTGTAGCATATTTAGTACATGTAAAGTGCGGTTAAGAGCTCAACCACTGTGTAATAGAACAGTAATCTTCATTAAAATCTCTTAAATAATTCAAATTCTATTGTTGTGCCAAAACTGGTACGGGGCTTGAGTATGTGTTTTTCAAAAGACACAAAGAGATATATAAAATGAATGCATATAAATTAACATTTGACCAAATAAGACAACTTCCCGATGAAGATGTAATGGAGCTTTTACAAGGGGGCTATGATCAAGCGTTACACATCATAGTTGAGAGATATGAAGAGAAAGTTCACAATTTTATTTATAGATATACTCATGACCATTTAGATGCAGAAGATATCGTGCAAGAAACATTCTTAAGAGTGTTTAGAAGTCGTCACCGTTATGAGCGTATCGCTAAATTTTCTACTTGGTTATACACCATCGCATTTAACTTGACAAAAAGCTTGTTTAAGAAAAACAGTAAAATGTCAATGAGTTCAATTTTTGCTCAGGATGATGAAGAGCGAGATATCGAAAGAGAATTAAAAACCGATGCTTTATCACCGGAAGACGTAATGGATCAATCAATGTGTTTACAACATATTCAAAAAGCTTTAGAAATGATTCCATCGGAATTTAAAGAAGCAGTTGTTCTGCGGGATATTCAAAACTTAACCTACGAAGAAATAGTTGATATTACTGGTGTGCCAATGGGTACAGTAAAATCAAGAATTAACAGAGGTAGAGCTCGTTTAAAAGTGATATTGGAAAAGTTCATTCCCGAAGAAACAATCTTTGCTTAAGTAGGTTACAGGATGTAATTCAAATTAGTATGCATCCTGTTTCTATGTTAAAAATTGGAATCGATGAACATCTACATGCCTTAATCTGTGAATATGTTGATGGACGTTTGACTGGAAAGAAAAAAAAGCTACTCGAAGAAGTAGCCGCAAAAAGAAAATCAGTTCGAGATATGATTGATGATTCCATGATTGCCCGAGATATGATTTTAAGGCATCAGGATGAATTAAAAAGAAACTTCCCTCAAGTAAAAACACCCTAGCAGACTCGTGATGCTGAACCATCACGGGTCTTTTTTTTTGCAATCTAAACCATTGCTGATTAAATCCATGAAAGTTTAAAAAAGATTAATAAAAAGGGCTGAAATCAGCCCTTTTTATTTTTAAGTATTACAAGCTAGTAAGATAAAACACGATGGAGAGTGTCTCTTAATCGAGCCGAAGCCAGATATTCATTTTCAAGCTGTGTATTTGTGGGAACAGGTGTCGGAAGACTTGAACAAGTTAAAACCGGAGCATCTAAATACTCAAAGGCTTTCTCTAAGATTATTTTTGATACTTCACTCATTGGGCCTAATAAACCGCCGTGTTCCTCAAGTAGGAGAATTCTGCCTGTAGTTTTAACGGCTTCAATTATTCCATTCTCGTCGATAGGTGAGAGGCAACGTAAATCTAAAACGCCCACTTTTCCGATTAAATCTTGGCTTTCAACATGGTTTAAAGCCCAATGGACACCCATTCCGTATGTGATAATGGTCGCATCAGTACCTGAACGAACTAATTTGGATTTGTGATAATCGATGAGTCTTGGTTGCTCACTAACCATCTCTTTCAAACTTCTGTAGAGTTTTTTATGCTCAAAAATTAAGACAGGATTTGGGTCTTGGATAGCAGTGTAAACCATGTCTTGGGCATCCTGAACAGAAGTTGGAACTAGTACTTTGAGCCCCGGATGTTGCATAAACCAAGCTTCAGGACTTTGAGAGTGGAATGGACCAGCCCCGACTCCTGCACCATGCGGAGCTCGAATAGTCACATTAATACCATCACTCCATCTGTATAAAGATTTGGCTAAGTTGTTAACTATTTGATTATATCCGCAGGTAATAAAATCAGCAAATTGCATCTCAACAACGGGTTTAAAGCCGGCTAAGGCAAGTCCGTAAGCTGCACCAATGGCACCTGATTCAATAATTGGAGTATTTCGTACACGATCTTTACCGAAACGATTAATATAGTTTTGAGAAACTTTAAAAACACCGCCATACTCTGCAACGTCTTGTCCCATCATCAAAACCCTGTCATCTTCCTGGAATGCCTTTCCTAAGCCCTCAGAAACGGCATCAACAAATCGGCGTTCTTGCATAATGCCACTTATCGGTTCTTCCAGTATAGGAAAAGGTTTTAATACATCAGTATGGATATTGATGGAGTCAGGAGTTGGAAGGGGGCAATTGAGTGCTTTTTCAATTTCTTGATCAATTGTATCAAATAAGTGTTGTCTTTCTGACTCAAGTTCAGTTTCAGTAAACGAAAACTCATTTAATAAGCGTTGCTCAAATTGCTTAATCGGGTCTTTCTTTTCCCATTCATCAAATAATTCCTGAGGAACGTACGCTACACCGGATGCTTCTTCATGACCTCGCATTCGGAACGTTTTCATTTCAACTAAAATAGGACGCGGGTTGTCGAGAATTGAAGCTCTTAATGATTTTATGGTATCAAATACTTCTAAAACATTATTACCGTCTACAATGTGGGACTCAATACCATAGCCTATACCTTTATCCGCTATATTTACGCAAGCATATTGTTCGCGTGTTGGCGTTGATAATCCATACCCGTTGTTTTCTACCACAAATATAACCGGGAGATTCCAGACAGCTGCTAAGTTAAGCGCTTCGTGAAAGTCGCCTTCGCTCGTTGCACCGTCGCCTGTGAAAGCAACAGCTATACTTTTTTCTTGCTTTAGTTTTGATGCGAGTGCTAAGCCGTCAGCTACAGGTAACATGGCTCCAAGGTGCGAAATCATCCCAATTATTTTATGCTCCATGATACCAAAGTGAAAGGAGCGTTCTCTGCCTTGAGTGAAGCCGTCTTTTTTCCCAAATAATTGACAAAACAAACGATACAAATCTACTTTTCTCGATGTGAAAACTCCCAAATTTCGGTGCATAGGGAGAATAAAGTCGTCATCAGATAAAGAAAGTGTAACACCTATTGAAATCGCTTCCTGACCAATGCCCGAAAACCATTTAGCGATTTTATTCTGTCTGAGCAGCTTTAACATGCGTTCTTCAATTAGTCGAGGCGTAACTAATTGGCGGTAAATGTGTAGTAAATCCTCCTTAGTATAAAATTCTTTTAATACGGTATTCATTTGTTTAAAAATTGATTATTTTTGCTCGCTATGCTTCCGGAATAAGGAATTCGAATTCTGAGTAAAATACGCAGAATTCAGCCTATTAAAAGCGGAGCAAAACAAAAAACCAAAACAAAAAAACAAACTTTTTATGCGCTGAAGTACGCAGAAATAACCCATAACGATTAAGACAGGTAAGGTTTATATAGAAATGAAAGCACTTGGAAGACAAATTCTGGTCGAATATTACGATTGTGACGTTAACGCTATCAACGATGTTGATTTTGTGGAACGTGTCCTCCTTGACGGTACCAAAAATGCTAAGGCAACAGTTATATCTCATAACTTTCACAAATTTAGCCCACATGGCGTAAGCGGTACTGTAGTAATTGCAGAATCACACGTAGCTATTCACACTTGGCCGGAATATGGTTACGCTGCTGTAGATATTTTTACTTGCGGTGAGACTATTGATCCTTGGGTAATCCAAGAATATCTCAAAGAGAATTTTAAGTCATCCAATGTTTCCAGTATGGAATTAAAAAGAGGACTTTTCAAAGTTGGTCCCGGAGAAGAATTGCTCTTCAAACCAAAAGAAAACGCAGAACTTAGTTTTTATAAATAATTAAAGAGGCAAGCAGAAGAAATGTCAGAATTTTCAATGGTTAAAACCCCAAATATTTACTGGTTAGTACAAGGTAAAGGCGAAGGCAATATGCCTCTTAATGCCTTCGATCAGGCTCTTTTAGATGCCGGGGTTGGGGATACCAATTTAGTTAGAATGAGCTCAATCGTTCCACCGGCTGCGGAAGAAGTGAACCATGTGGTACTTCCTAAGGGTGGTTTAATTCCAGTAGCTTATGCAATGTATACCTCATCAAATCCGGGCGAAACCATTAGTGCTGCAATTGCAGTTGGTATCCCTGAAGACCCAACTTTGCCAGGTGTTATTATGGAACATGAAGATGCTGAACCACTTGAAGTGGTAGAAGCTCGTGTTCGTCAAATGGTTATTGACGGATTTGCGTATCGCAATCGCGCTTTAAAAGAAGTTAAAAGTTTAGGTTCTGAACTTGTTGTAAAAAAACACGGTTCAGTATTCGCAGCTGCTGTTCTTTGGTACAAATAAGTAAAACATTCCATGGGATTTCAGTATAACGAATATTACAATGAAGCTACCGGTTTAACGGTTGGCGTAAATCGCGTTCTTTTTTCAGAACAATCTCCTTACCAAATGGTTGAAGTGTACGAAACAGACACTTGGGGAAATTTAATGACCATCGACGGAATGGTTATGTTGTCTGAAAAAGATGAATTTGTCTATCATGAGATGATTTCACACCCTGCATTATTTGCACATCCAAATCCTAAAAGAGTGCTTATTATTGGTGGTGGTGATGGCGGAACAGCTCGTGAAGTGTTAAAGCACAAATCCGTTGAACATGTTGATATGGTTGAAATTGATGAAGCAGTTGTTCGTGCTTCAAAATTGCACATGCCGCATGTAGGTGATTTTAATAATCCCAAATTACATGTTCTTTACGAAGACGGAATTGCTTTCGTGAAAAACGTAAAAACTCCATATGATGTTATTATTATAGACGGTTCAGATCCGGTAGGTCCGGCTGAGGGATTGTTTAAAAAGCAATTTTATGTAGATTGCTATAATGCATTAACAGAAAACGGAATTTTGACTGCTCAGTCTGAATCTCCTTTTGTAGAAAAGTATCATGATAGCATCCGTTCAATTATGAACGCTACTCGCGAGACTTTCGCTGTTGCTAAGTTGTACACCGCATTTATTCCATTGTATCCAACAGGATTTTGGTGTTTAACATATGCTTCTAAAGGTATTAATCCACATTCAGAAGAAGTTTTGGCTAGAGTAAATGCCGGTGTTCCTGCAATTGCATCTACATTGAAATACTATAATGAAGATGTTCACAACGGAGCATTTGCATTACCTAATTTTGTTAAAGCTATTTTCGAATAATAGATTTAAACATGCTTTTGAAAGGCTGCATCTTTTGATGTGGCCTTTTTTGTTTTTGAGACAAATGTAAGAGTTGATACGTTTTAAGCTTTAAATCATATCAAATTCAATTTGAAGAAAACATAGTTATAACTCGATATACTTGATTTGGGCTTAAACTATTCTTCACTTCCTATTGCGTCAGTATTTTGCGTCTCCAAATCGTAGTACTTTCGTAAGGTATCAATGGTAATTAGGAAGTACATCTACCCGGTACTATGAATGTTGGTATAATCTTGATTTTAAACACAAGATTAATCGTGTTCTGCGTATTTTGAAGCAGAATGAAGAAATCTAGGTCATTATTTTATTTGTGTATTTTCCTGCTTTACAGTTTCGCTCAACCTGTTAAGGCACAATATTTTGAAGATAAAATTCGCTTAGAACAACAACGGTTCGATGCCATACAAAACGGATTTCTTGAAGCTGCTGTTATTCGTGTTGACTCAACTTGGAAGTTGATCAAGGGGGATGTATACCATATAAGTAGTATCGTTTTTTCAGATTCATTAATCAGTAGGGAGTTGACTCTAATTAAGGGTAAATATCTTGGAAAG
>SBGQ01000036.1 GCA_006226965.1 bacterium
ATAAAAAAATTTATTTAAGTTGAATTCTGTATAAAAGCACATAACTACGGTCTGATTTCGTCGGTATTGTTGCCACACACTAAAACAAAATCAACCTATGAAATCAATTTTTAAAAAATTACTTGTTTTCACTTTAGCATTAACTGCTTTTGCTTGTAAAGACGACGCTACAAACTCAGATATCCCTGAATCAGGGACAATCGAAGTCACCATTGATGGCGAAACATGGAAATCAACATCTGTAGTTGCTTATGCCGGTTCCGTTGCCGATAGCTCTGCAGCAGTAATTTCCGGAATCAAATATTTAGAAAACTCTGAGTTTGAATCCTACATCACTTTGATTGTTGCAAATGCTGAATCTGCAAACTTAAGAGCAACATATCCTGTTGTTGAATCCGAAGAGGAAACCACACTCACCAAGGCAGCAGCTGTTCTATATTTGGATAACGAAGGAACTTACTGGTACAGCACAGAAGGCGAATTAGTTATTTCTAGCAGCTCAAATTCTACGTTAAAGGGAACATTTGAAGTTACGTTAACCGACATTACGTATGAAGATGATGAAGAAGTTATGGCAAAAGTTCGCAAAGGCATTATGCCATCATACAAATTAGGAACGCGTCAATTAAACGCAACATTGAGTTTTTCAAACGGCGGATTTAATGTCCCTTATTCTGACTTTGAGGATGAAGATTGGGATTAATTGCCATTAGTCATAATAAAAAAAGCCATCGAATGATGGCTTTTTTTATTTAAATCGTTTTTGAGTAAACCAATTCTTGTTCTTTTTGCCTTAAGTACAAATCAAACAACATGGAAATATTCCGAACAAACAACCTACCTTTTTCAGTCACTTTGAAACCATCTTCAGATAATAAAACCAATTCGTCTTTAATAAATGGCTTAAGCTCGTTCAACTCAGTTGCGAAATATTGTTTTGAGTCAATTTGAAATCGGTTGTTTAGCTTTTCAAAATTAACATCGCCGGAACACATAATTTTCATGATGACTTCTTTTCGAATCGCATCATCATGAGTTAAAAAGTACCCTTTTTCGAAAGTAGTACCTAAATCCTGCACACCTTTACTCCAACTTTGCACTATTCGGTTTCGTTGCAAATACACGTTTCCGACTTGAGAAATACCCGACATACCAAATGCTAGCATATCCAACCCGGATTTTGTAGCGTAACCTTGAAAATTTCTGTGAAGGGTACCGTTTTTGCTGGCAATAGCGAGTTCATCTTCCGGCTTTGCAAAATGATCCATTCCGATATAATCCCAGCCTTTTTCCTGCAAATACTCAAGCGCCATTTGCATCATTTTTATTTTTGATGCAGGTTCAGGTAAATCTTCATCTTTTATTAATTTCTGCGCAGGCTTAATCCATGGTATATGTGCATAACTATATAATGCAATTCTATCCGGATCTAAAAACTCAACAACTTCGAGTGTATTTTTGAATAATGTAGGAGTCTGTTTAGGTAAACCGTAAATCAAATCGATATTGATTGACGTAAATCCAGCTTCTCTTAGCCATTCGACAGCATGTACGTTTTGATCAAAAGTCTGTACACGATGAATCGCTTTTTGAACGTCAATATTTGTATCCTGAATACCTAAAGATGCACGATTAAATCCGACCTCAGCTAGTGCAAAAATTTGAGATTTTGAAACCGTTCTCGGATCTATTTCTATACTTATTTCAGCATCGGGTGAAAAATTAAACGCTTGTTTAATTGCCAGTGTGAGTTCTATTAACTCTTTTTCACGTAAAAAAGTGGGTGTTCCGCCACCAAAATGCAATTGATATACAGTACTTTGCGGATGAACCATTGCTGCTGTTGCATTAATTTCGCGAATTAACGAATCTACATATGGACCTGAAACATCAGGATTTTTGCTGATTACTGTTGTGCAACCACAATACCAACATAAGCTTTGGCAAAACGGAAGATGCACATACAAAGACAATTCTTTGGGTGTCTTTAACTCTTCTTTTAAATAATTAATAGCTGATATATGCTCGATTGGAGCAAATTCAATTGCCGTAGGATACGAGGTGTATCTTGGACCTTGACGATTGTATTTTTTGATGAGATTTGTGTCGAGTTGAATCATAACAGCAGATTTAAGATAATTTTGTCCTAATATATACATACATAAACTTCCGACGCAACTATTAAAGCTAATTTTGTCTTATTTTTTATCTGATTGTTTTTATGGTGCATATAGAATCATTCTTAATGTCAATGCGCAATAACATCAAAAAAATCCACTTCATCACTTCTGTGCAAGCGCACATAAATTCACGTTAGGCATCAATTAACGAATCTTCTTTATTTCTTTTCGTAATATCTCATTCAATCATATTATGGCACATTTTACGATGAGAGACAACAAGCCATAACCTATTAAATTAACTCAAACCCTTTACTAAATGAAAAAGCATATTAAGTTGTTCACATCAACTGCAACTGCAATTGCGATAGCCATTGGTTTACCAGGTTCAATTATTGCGCAACAGACTCAACCTCAATCAAACCAATTTTTATCCGCATATAAATCTTTGGCAACTAAATACCAAAAAGCGAAATCTCAATCACAAGACCAATTCAATTTAAAACAGGTTCTGAAGCAAGTGCCATCGAATGAGGAATGGTTAAATGCAGAAAAAATCGAATTAAGTTATTCGCAAAACGGCGATTACAGTGAATATAGTTTTTCCTTTGAATTTGATTCAAACTCATGGGAGCCAAACTGGGACAATGTTGTTCAGTTCGATGGCAACAATGCTGTAAAAACGTACCGCACCTATCAGGATGATGAATACTCGAACGAAACTCGCTCAATTACAAGTTACACAACTGGAAATACACCAAATGAAATCCGTATTGAGTCTATAACAGAACAATATTGGGATGGAATGAATTGGGCAAACGACACAAAAGATGAATTTCAATATACACTTTCAGGGGTTGTAAGTGCTGTCGTTTCATCTGTTTGGAACGGCGAAAGTTGGGATTTAACCGATAAGTCGGAAATTGCGGCTGTTGGCGAAGACATTCAGGAAATTCAGTACGAATTTTATGAAGGCAAATGGGAATTTACTGGCCGAGTTATTTATAAGAACTTGACTCGCCAAGAATTAGATGAGCAATTCAACAAACCGTTTGAAGTCTATGCTCACTACGGCCTAAATACCTTAGTGAGAGAATTGCCGAACATGGAAATTCAGGAATTCATTGACGGAGGCTGGGTAACTGTTTCAAATCAATACATAGAAAAACAATTCGATGCTGAATCCGGGAAACTTGTAAGCGAAACCTTTACGTACGAAATCGCAGATGATGAAGGCACATTGGCTCCTTTTAGCAGATATATCTACGAAGTTGATACTGACGGACGGGTAACAACTACATCAATGGATATTAACCAAGGCATTGGTTGGCAACACATCAGCGAAGAAACCATTACCTATAATGCTTCAAACCTAATTGAAACCATAACTCAGCAATATAATTTAGGCTGGGGATTAATGACTGTCGGACGTTTAACCTTTAGTTATGATGTTTCAACCCCAATAGAAAAAGAAATTGAACAGCCGGCAAACCAGTTTGAAATCAGTTCGATTTACCCAAATCCTTTTAACCCAAGTACAACAATTAAATATTCTGTAAACCAGACCGGAAAAATTAATGTACAGGTATTCGACATATTAGGTCGTTCAGTAGCCACATTATTTGATGGTGTTGCGTCCGAAGGTATTCACCAATTAAAATTTGATGCCGTTTCTCTTTCTAGTGGAACCTATATCGTTCGCATCTCTAATGGAAGTTCCGTTCAGACACAAAAATTAAGCTTAATAAAATAATCGTTTATCATTAGACCCTAGCCTCAGTATAGTGAATTATGCTGGGGCTTTTTTTTGTACTTGAAGTTGAAATCATCATCATAAAGCAAAATCTTTTGATTGCAATCGCCGTTCGAGTTGCTGTAAATTGAACGAAATTTCTAACATTTTAAGCAATACTCTTATGTTGATTTCCGCTTATGACGAACGCCTCGCAGAACAATTACTTTCTTATTCTGCAGAATTAAAAGCCGGACAAAATGTGCTCATTCAATTAAACGGACTCAATGGAATTTCACTTGTAAGAGCCTTAGCAAAAAAAGCTCGCGAAATTGGCGCGAATCCATTCATCAATCTAATTGACACTGAAACTCAAAAAATTCTCGCTGAAATGGGTGATGAATCCTATTGGGAAACCATTACTTCTGTTGAAGGACTTCCGGTAATGCAAAAAATGGATGCCTTTGTAGGGATTCGGGCTTCAGAAAATATTTACGAGCAATCCGGCGTATCACGCAAAGCCAACAAAGCTTATGCTGAAAAATTCCTGCATCCGGTACATATGGAACAACGCGTAAAAAAAACAAACTGGGTTATTTTACGCTACCCATCTCCCGCTTTTGCGATGAATGCGAAAATGAGCACATCTGCTTTTACTGAATATTATTACAAAGCCTGTTTGTTAGATTATTCCAAATTGGATCAGGCTATGAAACCACTCGAAGAATTACTCAGAAAAACGGATGAAATTCATCTAAAAGGAAACGGAACGGATATCAAATTATCGGTAAAAGGTCAAAATTGGATTCCGTGTGTCGGCAAACGAAATATACCTGACGGCGAAATATTTTCATCACCCATATTAGATTCTGTAAACGGAACCATCACTTACGCTCCAAGCGTTTACCAGGGAAAACCGTTTGAATTTGTGACACTAAACGTAAAAAATGGAGTCGTTCAATCGTTTGATTCTTCCAATAATGCCGCGTTAGAAGAGATTTTAAGCACGGATGAAGGTGCAAAACGATTCGGCGAGTTCAGCTTTGGAACCAATCCTATCATCGAAAAACCGATGTACGATATTCTATTTGATGAAAAAATTTACGGTTCTAATCACCTCACTTTAGGCCAAGATTATGATGAAGCTTCAAACGGAAACAAAAGTGCCATTCATTGGGATTTAGTTTGTATCGGCGCTGATGTGTATTTCGATGGAAAACTTGTAAGACAAGGCAGAAACTGGCTTCCTGACGAATTAAAAGGATTAAATCCTTAACAGATTGTAATAAAACAACACTCTAAAGAGTAGTAAGTTTAAAACAATCCAAAATATAGAATAATGACCCCGATTTTCAGACCCAAACAACTTCTTACACTTCTCATAAGTGCTGTATTTATAAATTCATGTGCATTATTAAACCAAGCTGCAAAGGTAGAAAAACCTAAAGTGGTTGACTGGAAAGTAAAACTCACCGGAATTTCGTTTGATGCCGTAAAACTCGACTATAAAATGAAGTTAGCCAACAACAATCCGGTTGGTGTTAAACTCTCGAACTATACCTATTCAGTAAAAGTTGAAGAGCAAAATTTGGTTTCCGGTACGCAAAATGAAGGAATACAACTCAATGCTAATGATACAGCATGGGTTTCAATTCCACTTTCATTCACCTATAAAGAATTGTACAACATCGGGAAATCTTATGTCACATCAGATTCGGTAAACCTTGCATTTAAAACAGATTTTGGATTAGATATTCCCGTTTTAGGCAAAATTCAGGTTCCGTTTGAAACCGATTACAGCATTCCGGTTATTAAACGTCCAAAAGTTTCAATTGGTAATTTTTCAATGGAAAGTATTTCGTTGATGGGTGCAAAGTTCAACTTAAAACTCAAGGTTGATAATCCGAATTCATTGGGAATTGATTTAGGAAAAATCGGATTCGATTTCAAAGTGAACGGTAAATCTTGGTTCCGCTCAGCTATCGAACAAGGCGCTCGTTTAACTCCTAAAGGAACTACAGAATTTAACATTCCGATTGGGATTTCATTTTCTGATGTAAGCTTGAGTATGATTAACTCCATCCGAAAAGGAGAACCTTTCGATTATGAAATAATCGGCGATGTTGATGTTAAATTACCCTTGTTCGATTCCGAGCGTTTTACCGTTCCGATTAAACAAGCAGGAAGTTTAAAATTAAATTTTTAACAGCCTTTTTACATTCAAATTCAGTAGTATTCCAAAGAATTTTAGCGGAGAATAAACATGCCTTACAAAAAGATTCTGGTTGCACTTGCCGGAAAAGAAGATGAATCAAGTGTATATGCTGAAGCATTAAAATTAGCTGACGTTTTTGGAGCAACACTTTCATTTATTCACGTGAATGATCCCGGTGCAGGAAAAGCTCACATGATGATGGATTCACTTAAACGTGTAACTGATGACGATATAAAAGCTTCAATTGCTAACAATAATATTCCTGCCGAAAAAGTAGACCAGGTGTTGGTTCTAGACTCAGCTAACTATCCTAAAACCATCGCACAATCTAGTAATTCGTTTGATTTACTGATTATCGGCCATCATAACAAAAATTCATTTTTAGCAGCACTAACTGATTCAACAGATGAAAAAGTTTCAGATATGGTTAGCTGCCCGATTCTCTTAGTTTCTATATAAAAAAAGCGGCTCAAAGCCGCTTTTTTTATGCATCATCTTAGTGTCTGAAATGGCGTATTCCTGTGAATATCATAGCCAAATTATAGGTATTTGCCATTTCAATTACTTCATTATCCCTTACAGAACCACCCGGTTGAATAACTGCTGTTACACCAGCTTTTGCAGCTGCTTCTACTCCATCAGCAAATGGAAAAAAGGCGTCAGATGCAATTACGGAACCTTTTAAATCGTGCCCCTCTTTACCTGCTTTGGTAATCGCTTGTTCGGAAGCATCAACACGGCTTGTTTGTCCGGTTCCGATTCCTAAAGTCATTCCGTCTTTAGCGTAAACAATCGCGTTCGATTTTACGTGCTTACACACTTTCCAAGAAAAGATTAAATCAGCCAGTTCAGCATCGGTCGGCTTGCGGTTGCTAACCACTTTAATCTCATCCATATTTATTGAAAGAGCATCAGCTTGTTGGTATAAATATCCGCCTAGAATAGATTTAACCTGAACGGTTTTATCATCTTTTAAGCTTTTCAACTGAGTAATTAGCCGACGATTTGCCTTTTTCTTCAACAATTCTAAAGCATCATCAGAATAAGACGGAGCGATAATAATTTCGGTGAAAATGGAATCGATTGCTTTTGCCGTTTCCAAATCTAACATTCTGTTAGAAATTACAATCCCACCGAACGGAGAAACTTTATCTGCTGCAAATGCTCGATTCCACGCAGTTAATAAATCGTTTCCTGTGCCGACGCCACAAGGAACAGTGTGTTTAAAAATCGCAACCGTTGGTTCAGCCTGCTCAAAATCAGCAATTAAACGCAAGGCCGCATCTACATCCAGATAATTATTGTAACTCAACTCTTTACCATGGAAACAATCGATGTATTTACCCGGATTTCCGTAAATACCTGCTTTTTGATGCGGATTTTCGCCGTAACGTAAATCATGTGCTTTTTCACCGTGAACATAAATGGCATCCGGAGTTTCTTCTTTGCTTTTAAGTGCATTCAGATAATTTGCAATGTCAGAATCGTAGGACGCAGTGTGGTTAAAAGCGGCTCTACCTAACTCTAAACGAGTTGCATACGAAATAGAACCTCTTTCTTTTAACTCAGCAATAAAAGACGCATACTGCTCAGGATTCGTTAAAATACTAACATGAGCAAAGTTTTTTGCTGATGCACGTACCATGGTCGGCCCACCGATATCAATAAATTCAACTGCAGTTGCAAGTGTAGTATCCGGTTTTTCAATGGTTTGCTTAAATGGATAAAGATTCACCACTACTAATTCAATCGGTGAAATTCCAAGACTTGTTAATTCATCTAAATCCGGCTGGTGAGACGTTCTGGCTAAAATGCCGCCATGCACCATGGGATGTAATGTTTTTACTCTTCCATCCAGACACTCGGGAAATCCGGTAATTTCGGAAACATCTTTTACAGGAATACCGGCTTGTTTTATTGAGTTAGCAGTACCGCCGGTTGAAAGTAACTCAACACCGGCATCGTATAAAGCTTGAGCTAATTCAACAATTCCGGTTTTATCAGAAACAGAGAGGAGCGCGCGTTTGATGTGTAAATCATGTTCGGGTAACGCTGCCAAAGGTTTTAAAGCCACTTTAATCTATGGTTTTGTTCAGAGTTTCGGGTTGGGCAAAAATACGAAGCCAAGAACTCCACTTTTTAACAGGTTTTCAACATTTTGAGATTATTTATATGGGCATGCCCCTTTTCGGGATTCCCAAAAAGGGTCGTGCTGCTCCGGGGTACGCATTCGCTCCCGCCGCTTCGCGGCCATGCCCTGCGCATCACTCATGCAATTTCACCACGCACAAATAAAGATTAGATGATGTATTAATTTGAATGGAATCGTTCACTTAGCTCCAGTACGAATTACCTCAGATTATATTTATAAACAAAAAACTCTCTTATGCATTTTAATCGGTGAGTTTTGAACTTGCTACCTTTTAGTGGACAGTTATTCATGCGAATACTCATTACATTGAACTTATGACAACGTATAATCAAGCATTTAAACAAATGGCT